>NZ_JBICRM010000016.1:0-200529 GCF_043197025.1 Nonomuraea marmarensis | reverse complement strand
GACAGGCCGCGACCCGCGCACGGCGGCCCTCCCACGCCCAAAACCAGGCTGCCAACTGCGGGAACGGCCCTCATCGAGGAATTGGACCCCAAAATGATCAACAGAATTCACGCCGTGGATCCAGGCTGAGGTGCTCCATCCACCATTTCTGTTCCGGGTCGACCCGCGGTGGTACGAAAGATGCCTGCTCATCGATCGCTCGGAGGAGCCGTGAAATCTCCTTGGGCGTGCGACCCGCCCGCTCGGTATAAGCACGTAGGAGCGCAGAAGTGCGCACTGGCTGCGGCAGTCCTGTGGAAATACATAGGCGATGCGCCTTCTTGTCGTCCGTGGCGAGCGGCATTGAGCGGGCCGCGGCCACTGCGATGGTCGCCGCCTCACCATCGTCCACTTCGGCTGCGTACTTGACGAACAATGCGAGCTCGTCGTGGGCAAGCTCCGTGATCTCCAAGCGGCCTGTTCGCACGTGCTCGGCCAGACTCACCGGTACGACGACGCGCTCGCCATCGACGGTGCTGCGGAGCGCCGAGACCTCTTGGGCCGCCTCGGAGACCATGACGAAGGTGAGATCGTTTGCCGCGGCGATGCCATCGAATTCTTGCGAGGCGATCAGATTGATGGCCACGCAGGCATCAAGTAGAAGACGCCCGGGCATGGCTCACCCCTCGGGGTCGAAAAGGTCGAAGATCTGCGGGGACCCGTCGTCACTCACGTCCGGGCTGCTGGTAAGGGCGCGGTAAATGTCGCGAGCTCCCACTCTGTCGGTATGGAGAAAGCGCGCGAACTGTCCTTCAGTGATCTCGCCTTGCACATAAAGCTGTACCGCCAGCGAACGGTAGTGCTGAGGCAGCGATTCTCCCTCGTCCAGGAGCTCGCCCAGGCCGGGGAGACGCTCACCCGCACGCGGGACGAACTTGTCGTCCACCAGTTTGTCCCAGGTGCCGCCCGGAATGAGCTGCAGATCTTCCAGCCGGTGGGTCATGGCCTGGACTGAAACCCGGTATGCCCTGGCCAGTTGCAACAGAGTGGCTGCGCTCGTCTTCCCGCCCTGGCTGCGTTTCAGTTCGTGGAACCGGCGTGCCAACCCACTGCGGGGCATGAGGAATGCCGCCGCGAACGCATCCGCGAATCGTTCGGCCTCGGGGACCCTGGTCGATCGGCCGAGCAGGGTGACCTCAGGTCGATCGCGGGAGACCAGGAAGTGCGCGTACTCGTGGGCCATGGCGAATCGGCGGCGCTCAGGTGGGTGGTTGACGTTGACCGCGACGCATCCGCCAAGCGGCTCCGCGTAGACGAACAACCCGGCGACCCGGGGCGGCAGAGGGAGAATGAATACGCGGATTCCGACGTCGTTTTCCAGGATTTCGCGTAGCCGTTCAATAGGGCCGTCTCCCAGGCCGAGCCGATTACGCTCGTCAGTTGCCAGGTCTTCGGCCTCGTCCGAGCCGAGTTCGAGGGTGCGCAATGCGGGATAACGCCGTGGCAACATGGCGCCGGCCTTACGTGCCAGCTCCAGATAGTCATCACAGATGCGCTCCAGATCGGTGATGACGGCTTCTATGTCGTGCGCCTGTGCTTTCATGCCGAGGGCAGCCCTGAACCGCGTTCCGACCGCGGTCGGTGGTTCCGAGGGGCGAAGGAGTTCGCTAACCGGCCGTCCATAGAGTCGAGCGAGGCGTGCCAGCTCCTCGGGCCGTATCTCACGACTCCCCTTCTCCATGGCGATGAGGAGGGGTCGGCTCACGCCCAGCTCGGCGGAGGCCTGCTGCTGAGTCAAACCACGAGCCTCCCGAGCGGCTCGGAGCCGGGCACCCAACGGGGACGCGCTCTCGTGTCCGGTAGTCACAGCATCCATAGTCATCACGCCGCCGTTCTTTCCCATAACCGGGGGGTACCTCCAAGTTCGGCTGAGATCACTGCCCACTCCTGACGGTAGGTACGGTAGAGCCATACGAGACCTTCAGGTGTGAGAGTTCGGGAAGCCGAACGTAATATCCGCTTTGAGACGTCGCGGCGAACACGACATGCAGATAGTGCAAGTCGTACATTTGTAACATGAGCAGAGAATTCGCCGTCGCAAGAAAATGATGAGGTAGTTGGTTTTAGAGGATCTCCCATTTGGTGCAGCCCGGACCTCTGACCGCTCGGGCGGTGAGCTCGGAGCGGGGCCTGTCGTCCGGCATGGTGATCCCTCTCAAGCTCCTGACTATGTCAATGTCAAGAGCGTACATCGGCACTCTCTCTTGTCAATATGTAAACGACGACGCCTCCGGACACCATTGTGTTGTCGCTGCGGAGACATGGCGTTGTGCGTCGAGCCGAGAGTCCCGACCGGCCGTCACCAGATGGCATGGAGACCGTCCATCTGGCCGCACGGGTCCCGGAAGTGTCGGAGGCGGCGCGTACGTTCTGGCCGTGTGGCGCCAAGGTCGTCCACGACCCGGGCCTGGTGGCGACGGCGGGCGGCCGGCGCTGGCCCAGCTCGCTGGGCAGGCTGCGACGTCAAGGTCAACGAATTCGAGGGGAGGCGCTGCCTGAGCTGTCGAAAGCGCGCAGCGCCCCCATGGCGAAGCCCCTAGCTGCCGACCGGTTCCGCGCGGAGCCGGGCCGAGTGCTTGACCAGGGCGATCAAGACTTCCCGGCTCGAGTCGCGCTTCCGGGCGTCGCACATGATGATCGGGATCGACGGGTTCAACTGCAGCGCCAACCGCACCTCGTCCAGCTCGAACGAGGGCGACCCCTCGAAACAATTGACCGCCACCACGAACGGCGTGCCCCGCCGTTCGAAGTAGTCCACCGACGGGAAGCAGTCCGCCAGGCGCCGCGTGTCCGCCAGGATCACGGCCCCCAGCGAGCCCTCCGCCAGCTCGTCCCAAACGAACCAGAACCGCTCCTGCCCCGGCGTGCCGAACAAGTACAGAACGTAGTCGTTGCCCAGCGTGATCCGGCCGAAGTCCATCGCCACGGTGGTGGTGCGTTTGGCCTCCACCGAGGTGAGGTCGTCCACGCCGATGCCGCGGTCGGTCAGGATCTCCTCGGTCCGCAGCGGCCGGGTCTCCGAGACCGCGCCGACCATCGTCGTCTTGCCCGCGCCGAAGCCACCTGCGACCAGGATCTTGATCGCCGTCGGCAGGCGCGGGCGGTCAGAGCGAGCGAAGACCATCGAGCACCGCCCTGTACATCTTCATGTCGTGCATGTCCACCTCGGATTGTGGTTCCTGGGCAGAGACGAGTTCGCGGTCGAACAGGTCGCCGAGCAGCACCCGGATCGTGCCGGCCGGCAGGTTGAGGTACGCGGCGATCTCGGCGACGGACTTGGGTTCGCGGCAGAGCTGGAGGATCCGCAGGTGCTCGGGGTCCAGCCCGGCGTCGGGCCCCGGCGGCGGTCCGACCGCCAGGGCCATGGAGATCAGGTCGAACCTCCCGTGCGCGGGCTGAGTACGGCCACGGGTCACCACGTAGGGCCGGATGATCTCCGGATCCACCCAGTGCTCGTCCGTGGGCTCGTCCCTCACCGGTCGCTCCTGGCCGCGGCCTCGTTGCGGGCTCCCGAGGTGAGGTACTGGCCGACCCGGGCGACCATCATCGCCATCTCGTACGCGATCAGCCCGATGTCGGCGTTCTGCGCGCACAGCACGGCCAGGCAGGCCCGCTCGCCCGCCGTGGTCACGATCAGGAACTGGGTCTTCCACTCCACGACCGTCTGCCGTACCGGGCCTCCGGAGACGTGGTCCGAGACGCCCTTGGCCAGGCTCTGCAGCCCGGAGGCGACGGCGGACAGGTGCTCGCCGTCGGTCCGCTGCAACCCGGCGGAGGAGGCCATCAGCAGGCCGTCGGAGGACAGCACGATGGCGTGGTCGGCCTCCTTGACCCGGCCGATGAGGTCGTCGAGCAGCCAGTTGAGGTCGGTGCCTGAAGTGGGGCTCATGCCTCACCTCCCGACTGTTCGTCCATCATCTTGGCCGCTTGCGTGCGGCCGAGACGGGTGCCTGACTGCAGAGATCCCATCATCGCGCGGATCTCCTCCGGCGAGCGCTCGTCATCGTCCTCCTCGAGGTCGGGCTGCGTGGGCGTCTCGTCCCGCAGCGCTGGCGCCAGATTGGCCTGAGGCACTCGTAGCGGCAGCCCTGACGGCGTGAACTCGGCCACAGGCTCCTGCTCCGGTTCCGCTGGCGGCTTATGGGTCTCGGTCTCGTTCTCGGCTTCCGGCTCTGGAGCGAGAGCAGGACGCGGCAAGGGGGCGGCGGCAGAGGCAGGCGGAGGAGCGGCAGGAGCGGGGCGCGCGGACCTGAGGGTGCGCACGTTCTCCGCCGTGGCCGGCCGCGCCGCCGTCGCCACCGCGGGCTGCCGGCGTGGCAGCCTCTCCCGGCCGCCGCCCTCCTGGGGCTCGGGCGTGGGATCGAGCTGTACGAGCTCCTGCGGCAGCAGCACCACGACCGTCGTCCCGCCGTACGGCGACGCCTTGAGCACCACCTGGATCTCGTGCCGCTTGGCCAGCTGGCTGACCACGTAGAGCCCCAGCCGGGCGGTGCCCGTGATGCGGAACTCGGGCGGGTCCGCGATGCGCTCGTTCGCCGCGTCCAGGTCCTCGGACTTCATGCCCAGGCCGCGGTCCTCGATCTCGATCACGTACCCGTTGGCCACGAGCTGGCCGCTGACCTGCACGTTCGTGTACGGCGGCGAGAACGACACGGCGTTCTCGATCAGCTCGGCGAGCAGGTGGATGACGTCACCGACGGCCCGGCCGATGAGCACCACCTCGCCCATCGGCATGAGCGTGACGCGGGTGTAGTCCTCGACCTCGGCCAGCGCGCCGCGGACCACGTCCACCATGGGGACCGAGCGGCGCCACGTACGGGCGGGGGCGGAGCCGGAGAGCACGATGAGGTTCTCGGCGTTGCGGCGCATGCGGATGGCCAGGTGGTCGAGCCGGAAGAGCTCCTTCAGCTCCTCGGGGTCGGTCTCGCGGCGCTCCATCACGTCGAGCACGGTCAGCTGCCGGTGCACCAGGCCCTGCGTCCTGCGGGCCAGGCTGAGCAGGATATCGCGGATGCTGCGGCGCAGCTCCGCCTGCTCGGCGGCGACGCCGACCGCGGTGCGCTGCACCGTGTTGAACGCCTGGCCCACCTGGCCGATCTCGTCGTCACCGAAGTCCAGCGCGGGCGCCTCCCTGGCCAGGTCCACCTCCTCGCCGCGGCCGATGCGCTCGACGACGCCGGGCAGCCGGTCGTCCGACAACTCGTGGGCGGCGTCGCGCAGCTTCTTCAGCTGGGCGAGCAGCTGCCTGGTCGTGGTGATCGACAACACGATCGAGGCGATGACGGCGAGCAGGCCGAGGCCGCCGGCCAGGACGAGCCGGACGATCACGCCGATGGCGACGGGCGTGATCCGCTCCAGGAGCCGGTCACCGCCGGCCAGCGTCACCGTCTGCATGCTGGAGAGCGTGGCCTCGGCGGACTTGCGCCACTCCTCGCCGCTCACCGGAAGCGGATCCATGGCGACGTCGTACCGGATGAGCTGCGCCTCCATGGCCTGCACCCGGGTGACGGGCGCGGTCTTGAGCCACGCGTCGAAGGACGCCCGGTCCTCGGGCGGGAGCTTCTGCAGCGCCTCGGACAGCGTGTAGCGGAAGACGCCCGCGGTCCTGACGAACTCGGCGTGCTCGGCCCGGGTGAAGCCGCCCTTGGCGAAGACGCCGGCCAGCAGCGCGTCCTCGCGGGCGAAGATCTCCCGCGAGCGGTGCATCTCGGACAGCGTACGGCCGTCCTCGGCGATCTTCTTGTCGTCGAACTCGGCGACGGAGTCGTACATGCGGTAGAAGGAGTCGATGAGGGTGTTGTACTGCGTCGCGGCCTGCGTGAGGTCGGACTTTCCGGCGTCGATCGACTTTCTGGCGGCCGCCAGCCTGCCCAGCTGGACCTTGACCTCCGCCAGCCGCTGCCTGAGCGACTCGTCCATGGCGAACTCCACCACGGTGCCCGTGGCGGCGCTCTCGAACTCGGCGCGCAGGGCGTCGGTCTTGGTGCGCTGATCACGCATCGCCCGGTCCAGGTCGCGCGTGCCCGCGCCCAGGCGGGAGACGGTCAGGCGGCGCTCGCGCTGCAGCTCGACCAGCAGGGGCTCGCTCGGGTCGATCACGCCGCTGTTGACTGTCGCGGCCCACAGCAGGTTGACGCCCTCTCGCAGCGTCACCCAGGCGGCGAACGCCCACAGACACGCGAGCGACACGATGAGTGCCGTGACCTTCGCTCGGACACTGGCGTTACGGAAGCGCATCGAGCCCACCCAGAGAGAAAGCAGCGCGGTCAGCGTGCCATGTCAAGAGAAAGAAATGGGCATCCCAGGAATCTGACACTTGGGTCACCCTAGCAACGCCACATTGCTCCCTCAACACGAAAGAGCACCATTAGGCCGCTATGTCCTATTTTTTCCTAGTAAATTCTCCGTTGGTGCGCGTCCGCGTTACATGCAGAGCGGCCAGGACGGCCGCCCGCACAATTGCTGTCGGAGTGTAAAGGTCCTTGTCATGCCACAGGGGCGGGTAATCCGATAAATCGCCCACACGGGTCAAGAACTCGTATCCATGCACCGCCGCTCGCACGCACCGCTCGTCCGGCTCGGGCCCGGACAGCAAGAGAGCCTGTACGGCGTACGCCGTCTCCTCCGGCATCCCCGTCCACCGCCCCCACGATCCGTCGTCCCGCTGGGTGGCCAGCACCCATTCCCTGGCCGCCAGGACGGCCCCGGCGTACTGGGGGCCGCCGAACTCGCCGAGCGCCAGCACGCAACTGAGCGTGGCATAGTACGGCGAGGCGTGCCACCGGTCGTTCCAACTCCCGTCGGCCTGCTGCAGCCCGGCCAGCCAGCGGGCCACGCGGGCCATCACCGGCCCGTACGTGCCCGCGGCCGAGGGCCTGGCCAGCACATACTGCCCGAGCGCGTCGAGCACGTGGGCGTTCACGCTGACCGAGAAGCCGTCCTCGCCCTGCCAGGTGCAGAAGTGCGCCCCGGTGTCGAACGTCGTCAGCGACCCGGGCTCGCACGGCATCCCGAGCAGCGCCAGGGCGTAGAGCGCGACGCTGGTGGTGTCCGCGTCGGCGGGCAGCCCGGCCCCGGCCGGCGTGCCGTCCGGCCCGATCGCGGCCCTGAGGTCGGCGGTCATCTCCGGTGGCACCTCCACCGGCACGCCCGCCCTGACCAGCCAGCTCAGCACCCAGGCCCGTTCGAAGACGGTGATCGGCAGGCCGACGGGCACCGGGCCGCCATAGCGCTTGGCCACCGCCTCCAGGTGCCGCCGGGCGGAGTCGGCCGAGTCGGGCGGCGCGAGGCCGTCCAGCCAGGCGGCCGTCGCCGCGGGGGAGGCGCCGACCGTACCGATCGAGGTGGGCCGCACGGCGCCGGCCCTGGAGCCCGCCGCGCCCGCCACCTCGAACACGTGCAGGAGCTTCTGCGGCGGCTCGCCACCGGACTCCAGCAGCCGCCTGACCAGCCCGAGGCGGGTGCCGTCCATGCCGGGCGGGAGCGGCAGCGGCTCGGCGCAGCCGTGGTCGTTGATGAGCGCGACCAGATGCGGCACGATCAGCTCGATCGCCGGCGTGTCCGGCAGCTCGGGCGGCTCTGGCAGCACCCGGCGCAGGGCCTCCAGCCCGGCCAGCGCGGCCGGCATGAGGGCGGCGGGGTCGCCGTCGCCGCGCTCGGCCGCGGCCAGCAGCGCCTCCGTGGCACTCAGCGTGGGCACCAGCCCGTAGCCGTCGGGAGCGCCCCAGCAGCCGTCGCCGCGCTGCTCTTCCAGCAGGTACGCCACCCGCTCCCGCTGCCCGACCAGCCAGGGCGCGATCGTGACCAGCCGCCCGGTCTCGTAGACGGACGGGGACACCTGTCCCCAGGGTTTGGCCATGAGCTCGGCGACCAGGCCGTTCGCCCGCCGAGTGAGGTCGGTCACGAGGGAGCCCAGAAGTCGGACAGCCCGTAGAAGCCGGCGCTGTAGTGGATCTGCCAGGTCAGGTACCCGGCCGCCCGCGGGTAGGCGTCCCGCAGCGGCTCGATCAGCCCGGCGGCCTCCCGCGCCAGCTCGGCCATGCGCGCGTTC
Source organism: Nonomuraea marmarensis (assembly GCF_043197025.1). NCBI lineage: Bacteria > Bacillati > Actinomycetota > Actinomycetes > Streptosporangiales > Streptosporangiaceae > Nonomuraea > Nonomuraea marmarensis. The sequence continues at coordinate 192,440 of NZ_JBICRM010000016.1, read as the reverse complement.
ACCTCGTCGAGGCCCATCCCCAGCGTGAACGCGTTGACGTCGCCGGAGCCGGCCTCCCGGTGCCGCGTGGCCACGTCGTTGAGCAGCCGGAGATAGCGCTGCACCGCGTCGCCCGCGGGCCGCAGCCGGTCCAGGTCGTCGGGGGAGCCGGCCAGTCCGGTGCGGATCCAGTGCGAGACGCCGATGAAGTAGGCGCCGCAACTGTCGGCGTTGTCCAGGTACTCCTCGATCGTCGGGCCCTGCTCGGCCCTGCTCCAGTCCCATTCGCGGGCCATGGCGCCCAGCATGCGTCCGAGCTGGTCCCGCCAGGCCGCCTCCAGCGCGGGCAAGGCGCCGAGCTCGGCCCGCAGGTCGGCGAGGAAGGCGGCGACGGGGGACTCGGTCCCGTCCAGGCACTCGGCGACCACGGTGTTGACCTGCTCCCGAGAGGTCGCCTCCTCGTCGATCAGCCGGTCGACCGCGAACACCAGCAACGAGGAGCGGTTCACCACGCGCAGCTCCTCGACCGTGGCCCAGGGCGAGCCGAACGCGCCCGCCAGCGCCAGCGAGCCGTAGAGCCCGGCGTCGAAGGACTTCTCCGGGAAGAGCCCGTCGTACCGGGTGGCCACGCGGGCGAGATCGCGGCCGCCCGCCACGGCCAGGGCACATGTCCGGCCGGTCGCGAAGGACTCGGTCATGCCGGTACGAGCGTCATCGACAGGCCGGCCATGGGACGCAGCGAGGAGGCCAGGCGCGGCGTCACCGGGCCGTCGTGGTGCACCACGGGCCGGTACTTCCGCAGGATCCCCCCGATCAGCAGCGGCGCCTCCATCATGAACAGGTGCTGCCCCAGGCACACGTGCGGGCCCGCGCCGAACGGCCAGTACGCGTACCGGTGCCGCTTGCCCTCGTTCCCGGGCGCGAACCGCTCCGGGTCGAACACCAGCGGCCGGTCCCAGAACCGCGGCAACCGGTGCGTCAGGTACGGGCTCAGCAGCACGGTCGAGCCCGCCTCGATCGTGACCCCGCCCACGACGTCGGCCTCCAGCGCCTTGCGGGGCAGGATCCACCCCGGTGGGTAGAGGCGCAGCAGCTCGTTGACGAACATCCGGAGGTAGACCAGGTCCGGCAGGTGCGCGGTGCTGATCGGGTCGCCGCCGACCACCCGGTCGATCTCCTCGTACACCTTGGCGGCGATCTCCGGGTACGTCTGGAGCACCGGCCAGGCCCAGGTCAGCGCGGTCGCCGAGGTCTCCGTGGAGGCGCCGTGCATGGCGACCAGGTCGTCCCTGATCCGCCGGTCGCCCTCGGCGCCCGTCTCGTCCTGGCGCGCCTTGCACAACCGCGAGACGACGTCGTTGCCCTCCTGGTCCTCGGCCCTGGCCTGCCTGATGCGCGGGTAGACGACCTCGTCGATGGCCTTGATCGCGCGCTTGAACGCCTGGTCGCCCGGCATCGGGAAGAGCTCGGGCACGAAGGGCATCAGCAGCCGGATGGCCTTGGCGGTGACGGCCACGTCGTACGCGGGCACCAGCCGGTTGATGTCGGCCACCGAGATCTTCGCGCCGAAGAACAGCCGCACGATCGTCGGGTGCACGATGGCGGAGACGCCCTTGGCCACGTCGAACGGGCGGCCGGGGACGACGGTCTCCTCGATCAGCTCGTTGATGATCTCGGCCATGCGCTCGGCCAGGGAGTTCACGTACTTGGCGGTGAACAGCGGCTGCAGGATCCGGCGGCTGTCGGCCCAGCTCTCGCCGTCGGACAGGATGCCCTCGCCCAGCAGCGGGGCCAGGGGGTCCCAGAACATGCCCTCACGCACGTAGTTAGGCTGGTTACGAGCGAGCACGTGCTGGACGTGGTCGGGGTGCGTCACCAGATAGGGGCGGAACGGACCCATGTTCAGCCGGACGAGGTCCCCGTTGGCCTGCGTTCCGGCTTCCTCGAACGCGTTGACGGGGACACGCGCGTGTCTTGTGAGTTTGCGGAGGAACGGGACTGTTCTGGTGGGGGCGGCGTCGATCGCCACGGGTTATTCCTCCATCGCCGACGGTGTCCGTCTCACATCCCGGACATTTCCTGACAAATGTCAACCGTTGGGTGGAGTATCACATGCTTATGCATGTAGATTCAAGATCGTACAGGGGTAGGAGTACCTTTTGAATCTGAGCCATCCCTTGAGTGGCGTCATCGCTCGTTGCCGGCGTCTGCTCGACCCCGCTCTCCGTGAGGCGGTCTCCGTGCTGCATCCGTGGGGCGGCAGGATGGCGGCGTTCGCGATGGGCTGGTCGGACGCCGACGGCCGGTCCCATGGCGGGGACGGCGGCAAGAGCGTGCGGCCTGCCATCGCCATGCTCAGCGCGGAGGCCGTCGGCGCCCCCGCGGAGTCGGCGCTGCCCGGGGCGGTGGCGGTGGAGCTGGTGCACGCGTTCTCGCTGGTGCACGACGACATCATCGATCACGACGAACGGCGCAGGCACCGCGAGGCGCTCTGGAAGGCGTACGGCGTGGGGCCCGCGCTGCTGGCCGGCGACGCGCTCCTGGCCCTGGCCGTCAGCCAGCTCGCAGGGCGGCCCGAGGCGATGAAATATCTGTCGGCGGCCCTGATCGAGCTGGTCCAGGGGCAGACGGCCGACATGGCGTTCGAGAACCGTCCCTGGCGCGGTGCCAACGAGGTCACCGTGGAGGAATACACCGAGATGGCCGCGGGCAAGACCGGCGGGCTGCTGGGGGCGTCCGCCGCGGCGGGCGTGGCCCTGGGCGGCGCGCCCGAGCTCGCGGACCGCATGTGGGACATGGGGCGGGATCTCGGGGTGGCGTTCCAGATCGTGGACGACATGCTCGGCATCTGGGGCGACCCGAGCGTCACAGGCAAACCCGTGCACAGCGATCTGCGGCGCGACAAGAAAACGTTTCCGGTGCTCGCGGCCCTCGCCACGGACGGCCCCGCCGCCCGCGAGCTGTCCGCCGTCCTGGTCGACGGCATCACGGACGAGCGCTCCGCCCGGCAGGCGGCCCACCTCGTTGAGGAGGCCGGCGGCCGGGCCGCGGCCCAGGCCCTGGCGGACCGGTACGTGGCCTCGGCCCTGAACATCATGGACGAGTGCCTGCCGGACGCCACGGACCTGCGCGCCCTGTGCGACTCCCTGGTGAACCGGGTCAACTGAACGGGGGCCGCATCGAACCGCCTTTCCGGCCGACCGGATAATGGCGAGATGAGATCAATAGGCAGCACGGACCTGTCCGTATTTCCGCTTTCGCTGGGCACCAACGTCTTCGGCTGGACTGCCGACAAGGAGGCCGCGTTCGCGGTCCTGGACGCGTACGTCGAGGGGGGCGGCAACTTCATCGACACGGCCGACGTCTACCCCTACTGGGTGACCGGCGAGTCCACCTCGGAGATGATCATCGGGGAGTGGATGGCGGATCGCCGCAACCGCGACTCGATCGTGCTGGGCACCAAGGTCGGCATGCTGGAAGGGCTGACCGGGCTGGCGCCGGCGACCATCCGGACGGCGGTCGAGGATTCGTTGCGCCGGCTGCGTACCGACTACATCGACCTCTACTGGGCCCACGTGGACGATCATGACACGCCGCTGGTGGAGTCGCTGGCCGCGTTCGACGCGCTGGTGCGCGAGGGCAAGGTCCGTCACGTCGGGGCCTCCAACTACGGCGCGGCGCGGCTGGCCGAGGCGCTCAAGCTCTCCGGTGACGAGGGGCTGGTCCGGTATGTGGCGTTGCAACAGCCGTACAACCTGGTCGAGCGGGGTTACGAAGGGGAGTTGCGGGACGTGGTGGCGGGGGAGGGGTTGTCCAGCACGCCGTACTTCGGCCTGGCCCGCGGCTTCCTGACCGGCAAGTACGCGCCCGGCGTGACCGTCGACAGCCCGCGGGCCGGGAAGGCCGCCGAGTATCTGGCGACCGAGCACGGCCGTCAGACGCTGGAGGCGCTGGCCGAGGTGGCGGGCTCGCAGGGGGTCGCACCGGCTTCGGTGGCGCTGGCCTGGGTCGCCGCCCAGCCGACGATCACGGCGCCGATCGCCAGTGCGCGCAATGTGGCGCAGTTGCGGGCGCTGATGGCGGCCGCCGAACTGGCGCTGACCGCCGACGAGCTGGCCCTCCTGGACGAGGCCTCCCGCCCGTAGCCACCTCCGCTACAGGCCGTGCTGCCGGCACCACTCCTCGACGCTCCCGGCCTCGCGTTCGACAGTGCGCACCCAGTGCGGGTTCGCGGCGATCGCGGCCGGGACGGTGGGGTGGGGCGGGAACACGGTCACGAGCCCGGTGATAGTGAAGATGCGCAGCACGCGCTCCGTGCACAGCACCAGGTCAAGTGATCCGTCGTTCATCCGCAGCCGCTTGAGGCCGCCCACGAGGACCCCCAGGCCGGTCGAGTCGAGGAACTCCACCCCGCTCATGTCGGCCACGAGGTGCACGATGCCCTTGCCCGCGAGGTCCAGCACCTGCTCACGGAGCTGGGGAGCGGTGAACAGGTCGATCTCGCCGGCGACCCTGAAAATGGCGCAGTCGCCGACCGGCTCGATCACCTCTAGTTCGAGGCCTCGCATCTCGCTCGCCCCCATCGGTCTCGTCATTGGTCACATTGACGAAGAACCCTACATATTTACGCTAAGGCAGCGAAGGGCGTATTGTCAATGGGAAGCTGTCGGTGTCATTGTGTGTAATGACACGATGGGAGAGTGAGGAATGCGGGTCGAAGAGGCCATCGGGCGGCAGATCGCACGCCTGCGGACCGAGCGGCGCCTGTCGCTGACCGAGCTCGGGGAAGCCCTGGGGCGCTACCTGGACAGGCCGTGGAGCAGGCAGGCCGTCCACCAGGCCGAGCGCGGCCGGCGGTCCTTCACGGCCGCGGAGCTGACCGCCCTCGCCCTGGTTCTCGACACATCCGTCCCGGTGCTGTTCCGCGCGGAGGACGACGGGATCGAGCTCCCCGGGCGGGCCGTCTCTCCCGAGGAATACCGGGGGATACTGCTCAACCGGGAGCGGGACATGCCTCTTGACGGGGTTGAGGAGTTGATCATCGCTCTGCACGACATCGGGGAGGTGCTGTCGCGTCCCGCCCTGGCCCGCCTGGTGAGGATCGCCCGGGTCGCCGACCAGGTCGCCCGCCCATAGCCGGGTTTTTTCCACGGGCAGGGGGCTCTCGCTTTCCCGGCATGGCGGTGAAGTCGCAGGTGGCGCTAGGGTGCGTGCTGTGGTGATCGGTGACGCGCGCACGCGCATCCTGGACGCGGCCGAGGAGTTGTTCGCGGGCGGCGGCTACGACGCCACGCCGACCGCGGTCATCGCCAGGCTCGCGATGGTGCCCAAAGGGCTGATCTTCCACTACTTCCCGCGCAAGATCGACGTACTGGTCGCCCTCGTCGACGAGCGCACGCTGGTCGAGGAGGGGCGCGACATCGACGCGGTCCCCGGCGACCCGGCGGGCACGCTGTCCAGGCTGGCGCGCGGGTTGCCGCTGCGGGCCTCACCGGCGATGCGGCGCATCCTGTTCCGGGAGGCCGACACGCACGGCTCGGTCAAGGAACGCCTCGGGCGGCTCAACGGCGAGCTGATCAGGCGCGCCAGGTTCGCGCTGGAGCTCGCGTTGCCCGGGGCCCGCGGGGACTTGGCCAGGCTGGAGGTGGCGGCGGCCACGTTCGCCGCCGTGCTGCTCTACCAGGAGAACCTCTGCCAGCTAACCGGCCACCAGATCGACCCCGACGCCGTTGCGGAACTCATCGCCCACTCGCTCCTCTAGCAGCTCGTCGAGCGCCGTACGCAGGTGGGCGAGCAGCCCCCACACGTCGTCCATCCGCTCGGGGCAGGCCACGATCCCGAAGTCGAGCATGCCGTCGTAGGAGAAGCAGGTGATGTTCAGGCCGCCGCTCACGTCGGTCAGGACGGACAGCGGATAGTACGACAGCACCCTGCCGCCGCACAGGTACAGCGGGAACTGCGGGCCCGGCACGTTGCTGATGATCAGGTTGATCGGCGGGAACGTCAGCGCCGCCAGCCGGAAGATCGTGGGCGTGAGCAGGCTGGTGACCGGGGCCGGCAATAACGAGCACAACTCGCTCAGCCAGGTCGCGGGCGCCATCGCGAAACGCCGTTTGGCCTGGCCCATGGTGGTGCCGACGGTGTGCAGGCGTTCCTTGGGGTCGGGGACGTTCGTGGGCATGGGGGCGACCATGGCGGAGATCTGGTTGCCGACGAGGTCCTTGGCTCCGGCCGTACGTACGGCGACGGGGACGGCCACGATCAGCGGCGCCTCCGGCAGCGCGTCGCGCTCGCGCAACCACGAGCGCAGGGCCGAGGTGCACAGGGTCATGACGACGTCGTTGACGCTGATGCCGTTGGTCCTGGCCACGTTCCTGACGTCCTTGAGCGAGAGCGAGCCGAACGACAGGTGGCGGCGGGCGCTGATGGGGCCGTTGAGCGGGGTGCGGGGGACGACGAGGCTGGGCAGGTCGGGGCGCTGGTGCCGGTCGCGGGCGACCAGCCGCGCGGCCCTGGCGATCAGCTTCGCCCCGGGGAGGCCTCCCACCAAAGGGATGGCGTCCAGGTCTCCCGCGGCTCTGACGACGGACTGCGCGGCGCGCACGGGGTGGGTCGCGGTGCGCATGGCGGCCCCGGCCAGCATCCCGGCCAGCCCGGGCGCATCCTCAAGCACCGACTCGGGTGCCCCTCGGCGCGCCGGCTCACGGCTCTCCTGCCGCGCTCGGCCATGGGCCCCTGTGTCTCGCTGCGCCGGCTCAAGGGCTTCCTGCCGTGCTCCACCGATGGCGTCCACGGTGTGGGCGTCCGGGGCGAGGTCGAGTAGCGTGGCCAGGGTCTCCGCGCCGGAGACGCCGTCGATCGCGGCGTGGTGCACCTTCGTGTACACGGCCACCCTGCCATCCGGCAGCCCGTTGATCAGGTGCATCTCCCACAGCGGATGCGCCCGGTCGAGCCGCCTGGCGTGGATCTCCGCCACCGCCTCGGCCAGCTGCCAGTCGTCACCCGGATCGGGCAAGGTCATCTCGAACAGATGGTTGTCGATGTCGAACCCGGGGTCGGCGACCCAGTAGGGGTGGTCCAGCCCGAGCGGTACCTCGGCCAGCCGCAGGCTGAGCGCGGGTGACAGGTGAAGGCGGTCGAGCAGGAGCTCCGCCAGGGCGCGCCGGTTGACCGAGCCGTCCGCCGAGTCGAGGATCGCCAGCCCGGCAACGTGCGCGGCGGTCGTGGCCGATTCGACATTGAGGAACTGGGCGTCGAGTGCGGTCAGCTGGCGCATCTGCTCTCCTTTTCCCGTGATGTGGGCAGCATCACATGATGGGATTTCTGGAAGGTTTCCGCGAGAGTCTCTCAGATGAATTCGGGTGTGCCGGACCAGCCTTTAGTGAATTCCCAGCTCAGTCGGGATCGGTGACAATTACCTATCCGTTGACCACCCGAATGGGGTGCCGCACGACGGCGTCGAACACGTAGCCGAAGGGGTGCCGGGGCGTGGTCAGGGGTTGCGTGGCGCCGGTCTCGTCGGTGGCCCGCGCCATCAGCACGTGCTCGCCCGTATGGCGCGGCGCCCATCCGATGTGCCACGGCAGCCAGGCGCTGACCAGGTGTTGGCCGTGGTGCTCGGCCACGCGCCAGCTCGTACCGCCGTCGCAGCTGACCTCGACCTTGACGATCCTGCCCCGCCCCGACCAGGACCGTCCGCGCAGGATGTGCGGCCCTGCGACGGGCAGGCGGGCATTCCAGGCGAGCTCGAAAGCGCTCTTCACCGGTTGCGTGGTGACGTCCCGGTAAAAGACCATGTTCCACGGGGAGAAGAGCTCTGTTGTTGAAACTTCTATGTCGCCCAGCCATTTGATCGACGCTATTCCCACCCATCCCGGCACCACCAGCCGCACCGGAAATCCGTGGTCCGGCGGCAGCGGCTCGCCGTTCATTTCATAGGCGACGAGCACGTCGTCCATGGCCTTGCCGACGGGCAGCGGCCGGCGTACGTGCCCGTAGTCCTCGAACGGCGCGTCGAGCCCGGTGGGCAGCACGTCCACCGCCTCGGGGAGCAGCCCCACCTCGTGGAGCAGATATCTCAGCGGCACCCCGCGCCACCGCGCGACCCCGATCGCCCCCAGCCCCCACTGCGTCCCGGGGGCCGCGTCGTGCTGCTGCGTCCCGTAGAACCGCCGTCCGTTCCCCGCGCACTCGATCGCCACATCGAACGTCCGCGACGGCATGCCCCGCAGCTCCTCGTAGCTGAACGCGCGCGGACATCGAACCCCGGCGCCGTGCACCCGCAGCCGCCAGGTGGTGACGTCGATGTACGGGGTGGAGGTGTGGTTCCGCACGAAGAACCGGTCGTTCGGGGTGTGGTATCCCTGCCCCGACATGGCCTCCCACCGCATCTCGGCACTCGCGCCGTGGACCCTGAACAGGTGGTCGGGAAGGGGCTTCACGATCGTCGCCATGGCCTGCTTCATGGGCATCACCTCCTAGGATATATTTCCTACCTGGAAACCATCTAATCTCCCTTCTATCATCATCCCACCGCGCCCTCCATTGCCAAAGCTCGCCGCGGGGAACGTTCCATCCCTGCCCTCGCCCGTCGGCTTCCAGAACCGCCCATACCCTGACTCTTCTCAGGTCAGCGCACGTATGTCTGCGCCTCGGCGACCAGCGTCGCCAGCGGGCGGGTGGTGTGTTTGGCCGCTAACGTCCAAGGAAGGTCAGGAGCCGGTCCAAGGGCCAGGTGTTGATCACGTCGTCCGTCGTCAGCCAGGCCCGCTGCGCGACCCCCACTCCGAACCGCTGATTGACCAGGTGCGGAATCGCGTGCGAATCGCTGTCGATCGAGAACTTGACCCCGTGATGCCTGGCCAGCCGCACCAGATCGGACGGCAGATCCGACCGATCGGGGAAGGAGTCGATCTCCATGGCGGTGCCCGTCCGGGCCGCCGCGCGGAAGATCGCGTCCCAGTCGGCGTCCACGGCGGACCGTTTGCCGATCTTGCGGGTGGTGGGATGCCCGATGATGTCGACATAGGGGTTTTCGCAGGCGGCGATGAAGCGGCGGGTCATCTCCTCCCGCGACATCCCGAAATGCGAGTGCACCGACGCCACGCACACGTCGAACTCGCGCAGGATCTCCCCAGGCCAGTCCACCGACCCGTCGGGGGCGATGTTGAGCTCGGTGCCGTGGAGGAGCCGCATGTCGGGATATTTCCGTTGCAGCTCGGCCACCTGCCCCCGCTGCTCCAGCGCCTTGTCCAGCGTCATCCGCTGCATCGTCAGATCGGGCGCGTGGTCGGTGACCGCGTAGTAGGCGTAGCCCTGGGCGTGGCCCGCCGCCACCATGTCCGCCAGCGAGGCGACGCCGTCCGTCAGGTTGGTGTGCGTGTGCAGGTCGCCCTTGAGATCGGACAGCTCCACCAGCACCGGCAGCTCGCCCCGCAGCGCCGCCTTGACCTCCCCGCCGTCCTCCCGCATCGGCGGCGGCACGAACCGCATGCCGAGCGCGGCGTAGATGTCCTCCTCGGACTCGGCGGCGATCACCCGCTCGCCCTCGAACAGCCCGTATTCGGACAGCTTCCAGCCCTTCTTCACCGCCATCTCCCTGATGGCGACGTTGTGCTCCTTGGAACCGGTGAAATATTGCATGGCCGCGCCCCACGACCCGGCCGGGACCACGCGGAGGTCCACCTGGATGCCGGACGTGGTGCGGACCGAGGTCTTCTTGTCGCCCGCCGCGATGACCTCGGCGACGTAGGGATGGGCGCGGAAATCCGCCATGATCGACTCCGGCGCCACCGCGAGGATGTCGATGTCGCCGATCGTGTCCTTCATCCGCCGCAGCGACCCCGCGTACGCGATCCGCTCCGCCTTCAGCGACCCCATCACCTGCTCGGCCAGGGACATGGCGACGCCGATGTGCACCCGGCGGCCGGACTGCTCCAGCTGCTCGATGCCCTTGAGCAGGTTGGCCAGGGTCTTGGGGCCGAGACCCTTGACGCCGTCGAGCCGCCCGGCGGTGATCGCCTCGCTCAGCGCCACCGCGGAGTCGATGCCGTAGTCCTCGAACAACATGATCGCCGTCTTGGGCCCCAGCGTCGGCACCCGCGTCAGCCTGCGCACGCCGTCGGGCACCCGGCCCCGCAGGTCGTCGAGCTGGCGGAAGCTCCCGCGCTGCAGGAACTCCTCCATCTTCTTGGCGATCGCCTCGCCCACGCCGGGGACGCCGCGCACGTCGACGACCGAGATGTCCTCCGGGAACCCGGCGATCGCCTTGGCCGCCTTCTGGTAGCTCCGCACGCGGAAGGCGTCGCCGCCGCAGAGCGCGAACAGCTCCGCGTATTCCTGCAGCGCCGCCGCCGCTTCGTCATTTGCCCGCATGCCCATACCTTAGGGTCCGGCCCCGACAATCCGGCCCCTGCGGCCGGGTCCCCGGGCGCTCCGGCGTACCGCCGCTAGAACCGCACCTCGCGCGACCGGTACGGAGCCTCCAGGAACGCCAGCTCCTCCTGCGACAACGACACCGACACGGCCGCCACCGCGTCGTCGACGTGCCGGCCCTTCGTGGCCCCCACGATCGGCGCCGTGACGGCCGGCTGGTGCAGCAGCCAGGCCAGCGCGATCTGCGCGGCGGGCAGGTCGCGGTCCCGGGCCACGTGCGCCACCCGGTCGAGGATCACCTTGTCGTTCTCGGGGTCGTACAGGTAGTCGATGCGCGCGTCCGACCCCGTCCTGGCGGTCGTGACCTCCGTGCCCGCCCTGGCCAGCACGCCACGGGCCAGCGGGCTCCACGGGATCACGCCCACCCCCTGGTCGGCGCAGAGCGGCAACATCTCGCGCTCCTCCTCCCGGTAGAGGAGGTTGTAGTGGTTCTGCATGGCGACGAACTTGGTCCAGCCGTTCTTCTCTGCGACGTGCTGGGCTTTGGCGAAGCGCCAGGCGTACATGGAGGAGGCTCCGATGTAGCGGGCTTTTCCTGCCTTCACGACGTCGTGGAGGGCTTCCATGGTTTCTTCGATGGGGGTGTTCTCGTCCCAGCGGTGGATTTGGTAGAGGTCGACGTGGTCGGTGTCCAGGCGGGTGAGGGAGTCGTCGATGGCGGCCATGATGTGTTTGCGGGACAGGCCTTGGGCGTTGTGGCCTCTGTCGCCGACGGGGAAGAAGACCTTGGTCGCCAGGACGTAGTCGTCGCGGCGGGGGAAGAATTTGCGGAGCAGGTTGCCGGTGACGATCTCGGAGGTGCCGGCGGAGTAGACGTCGGCGGTGTCGAAGAAGGTGACGCCTCCGTCGACGGCCGCTTTCACGAGGGGTTCGGCGTCGGGTTCGGGGAGGGCCCAGCCGTTGGGTCCGGCGGGGTCGCCGTAGCTCATCATGCCGAGGCAGATGCGGCTCACGGTGAGGCCGGTCGTTCCCAACCGTAGATAGTCCATGGAAACGACTCTAAACCTGGGTGTTCCGTGAGGGCTCCTGGGCCTCTGCGCGGCCTTCGTCGCGGGCGCGGGCGAGCAGGTCCGCCAGGTGCCGGCGGCGGCGCCGGGTGATGGCCCGATAGGAGAAGAAGAGGATCACGAGAAGCGCGGCCAGGGCCAATTGGGGCCAGGGCACAGTCCAGACCGTCACGTCGGTGGCGGCGTTCTCGACCACAGCGCCGGCGGGGACGCCACCCTGGACGGACGGGGACACGGTGACGTTCGTGGAGAGCGGGCCCAGGGCCCAGACTCCCGCGATGCGGGTCTCCACCGTACGGCTGTCGCCGGGAAAGATCTCCTCGACATCGGCCTTGGCGTCCCGTTCGGCCAGACCGGACAGGTCGCTGACCGTCACCTCGCCGGCTCCGCTCACCGCGACGTTCCCCTTGTTCGTCGCCGTGTACTTGACCCGGATGACACCAGACGAGAAGGGATTCCACGACTGCTCGTACGTGGCCGAGAGGTCGCCGACCGCCACCGCCGCCCTGATCGTGCCGGTGGCGCGCATCATGACCCGGAACCCCACCCGGCTCTCCACGGAGACCGTGCTGCTGGCGCTGGTGACCGTCGCGGCGATGCCGGCCGGATGGTCCCCCGGCGAGGCGTCACGCGGCACGGTGATCGTGAACGGCACCACCTTCGTCTCGTTGGCCCCGACGGTGACCTCGTTCTGGACCTTGATCCACGTGCCGCCGTCCACTGAGGCGCGGTCGGATTGGAGCATGTTGAAGCGGCCCTTGTCGGTGAGGTAGCCGTCGGCGGCCTTCAGGGCGAAGACGGCGGCGGCGTCGCCGAAGTTTCGCACGGCCAGGTGCTCGGTCACGCTCTGACCCGGGTCGAGGGTGAGCTCGATCCACCGGCGGCCGTCCGGGCCCTGCTGGCCGGCCGGCTGGACCGACCAGGTGAGAGTCGGTTCGGCCAGCGCGCCAGTGGGCACGAGGGGCACGGTGAGGAGCGCCGCCGTGAGTACGGCGAGGAGCCGCGGCAGCGTCTGCGACAAGGTTCGGATCACGGCGAGGTCCTCCGGCAAAAGGGGGCGGTGGGGGCCGCGACGCCGCGGCCCCCACCAGTCGGCTATTCGAACAGGGACAGGGTCAACGTCGAAGCATATGAACCCGCGGCGACGTCCGCGGGGGTGCGCAGGAACATGTCGGCGTTGACGGTGTACGCGCCGCCGGCGACGGCGCCGGACTCGAAGGTCGAGACCAGGAGTTCCTGGTCGACCAGACCGACGTTGTTGCCGGGCTGGGTCGGCTCGTCGAGGACGGTCACGACCTCCTCGCCCTCGGCGACCAGCCCGGTCTCGCCGCCGTCGATCAGGTGCGGCTTCCAGCCGAGGTGGCCGGCGCTGATGGGCGCCTGACCGGAGTCGCCGACGAAGTCGGTCGTGTTGCCGAGGACGGCCCACGCGGCGCCGTTGGGCACCTCCTCCATCGTGCGGGTGTCGGTGACCGTCACCGTCGGCAGGGTGCCGAGGAACTGGCGGGTCTCCAGGGTCGAGCCGTCCTCGCTCAGCGCGACGGAGTCGGCGGCGATCGACATGGCGAGTACGCCCGGCTCCTCGATCTGCTCGATTTCGACCTTCACCTTAATTTTTGTGCTGTCGCCGGGGTCGGGGTCGGCCAGGGCGGGCGCCTGGAGTGCCACGGACGCGGTCAGGGCGGCAGCCACCGCGAGCTGCCATTTGTGCTGAGTTTTCATGTATTGCTCCATTTGTGCGTGATTTCTGGTGATGAAGACAGAGATGGGACTTCAGGCGCAGGTGAGGGTGGGGTATTCCGCGGTGTAGACCGAGGTCGTCTTCTCGTCGGCGGCACGGACGGTGACCGTACCCGCCGCGATCGAGGCCGTACGGGTGGCGAACGACTGGTAGGCGCTCGCGCCCGGCGCGACATTCGGGAACGATCGCTCGCCGTACGCGCTCTCCAGGGTGATGCTCGCCGCCGCGTCATGGTCGTTGCGCGCCTGTATGGCCACGTACGCCTTGCCGGCCAGACACCGCGGCGTGACGGTGATCGTGACGGGGATCTCGGCGGGCTCCTCGGGAGCCGGTTCCTGGGCGAAGACCCGCCATTCCGTGATCGCCACCGCGGAGTAGGTGGTGCCGTTGCCGTTGGCCCGGACCGTGGCCCGCATCCGGGACGTGGTGACCGGGTCGAAGGTGACGTTGTTGAACGCGGTCGTGCTCGTGCCGTACGTGGCCGCGCCGGTCACGTCACGCCAGGCCGAGGTGGCCTCGTCCCAGTACTGGAGCACCCAGCCGTCTGGCTGGGCGACGCCGTCGCCGGTGCCCTGGTTGGAGTCCCGCCAGAACTTCAGCTCGGTGCTGATGATGCGTACGGGGCGTGACCAGTCGTACTGGACCCACTGGGTCGCCGGGCGGGTGCCGGACCAGGTGCCCCAGATCTGCGCCTGGCTCGGGTTGGCCGGGTCGGCGTTGTCGTTGAGAGCGGTGACGCTGTTCCAGCCCGCCGTGGAGGAGGCGGTCGGGGTCGCGATGGGGGCGATGTTGCCGTTGAGCGGCGCGGACAGGTCCGCCGGGATGACGACCGTCTTGGCGGTCTCCAGGTTTCCCGCCTTGTCGATCGCCCGGTACGACACGGTTTGCCGGTTGGCGTCGGGCGCCGTGATGACGTCGCCGGGGGTCCACGGGCCGGTGCCGATGGCGTACTCGATGCCGGCGACGCCGGAGGTGGCGTCGGTCGCGAGGACCTTGACCGACCGGGTGGTGGTGTTCAGGGTGCCGACGCTGACCGGTGCCGTGGCGTCGATGCGTACCGTGAGGTTCTCGGGTGTCGAGACGTTGCCCGCGCGGTCGGTCGCCTTCGCGGTGACGGTGTGCTCGCCGTCCCCGGAGACGTTGGCGTCGGCCTGCCGGGTGTCGGTGGTGACGACCGGCTGGCCGTCGTCCACCTTCGTCTCAATGGTCATCCGGCCGCCGCGGTCGTCGACGCCGTTGACGCGCACCCGTACCGCCGAGCGGTACCAGCCGGCGTTGCCCGCGCTGCCGCTGGGGGTGAGGGTCAGCGTCGGCGCGGTCTCGTCGCCTTCGGTGTCGTCCGGCGAGAGGACCGTGACCTGCGCGGAGATGCGGCCGGCGGCGTAGCCGAGCACGGTTCCCCGGATGGTGACCGTGCCGGGCTGGGCGACCTGCTCGGGGGTCAGCGGGTCCCAGAAGACCGGGATCCGCAGCGTCTCCCCGCCGAAGGCGACGCCGACGGTGCCGGGCAGCTCCGTTTCGCCCACTTCGACGGTGATGGCCGGTGGATTGACGGTCTCCGGCTGCGTGGCCAGGATCTTCCACTCCTCGACCGCGACCGCCGAGTAGGTGCTGCCGTTGGTGGAGGCGTCGAAGGTCGCGCGTACCTGCGTGGTGGTGACCGGGTCGAAGTCGGTGTTCTGGAAGCCCTGCGTGCCGGTCGGGTAGCCGCTCGCGTTGGGCACGTCGGCCCACTGGCCGGTGGCGAGGTTCCAGTACTGGATCTTCCAGCGGGCGGGGGCCGCGACTCCCACGCCGCTGCCCTGCGGGTTGTCGTTCCAGAAGTCGATCTGCGAGCCGGAGATCCGCATCGGCTGGTCCCACGTGTACTGCACCCACTGCTGCGGCGGGTTGTTGCCGGTCCAGGTGCCCCACATGTCCGGCGGCAGCGGGTTGGACCGGACGAGCTCGTCGTTGAGCGCCTTCACCCAGTACTGGGTGGGCACGGGCTCGTTGGAGACGGTGACCTTCGCCTCCTGCGCGATGTTCGGGCGGGGCGTGAGGTCACGTCCCTTGACCGGCGTCGGCGTGACGAGCTTCATCCGCGGCGGGGTCTGCGTGTCGTCCCACTCCACCCGGTCGATCGCGACCGAACGGCGGAAGTGCCCGCCGCCGACCGCGTCGGCCGTGTGGTACGCGATGTACCACTTGCCGTTGAACTCCAGGATGCCCGGGTGGCTGGTGGTCGAGGAGACCGGCCGGAGCACGGTGCCCCGGTAGGTCCACGGCCCCGCGGGCGAGGAGGCCGTCGCGTACGCGATGCAGGCGTGGTAGTTCGCCGGGGTGCACTGCGAGGTCGGGCCGGCGTTGTTACCGGCGTACGCCATGTAGTACGTGCCGTTCCGCTCGAAGACCCAGGGCGCCTCGAAGAAGCCGGTCAGGCCGGTGATGGAGCGCTGGGTGCCGATCGGCGTCTTCATGTCCTGCTGGTACTCGAGCATCCGCAGGTTCCCGAAGGTGCCCCAGTAGACGTAGACCCGCTGGTTGGGGGCCTCGCCGTCGATCAGGATCGTCGGGTCGATGTTCTGGATGTTGTTGGCCGAGGGCACCCGCTGGGAGATCAGTGGCCCGCCCACGTAGTCGGTCCACGGGCCGGTCGGCGACGTCGCGACGGCCAGGCCGATGGCGAACTTGTCGGACGCCGTGCTCTCCCGCTCGCTGACCGGGACGTACCAGTAGTAGCGCCCGTCCACGCCCTGGATCACCTGGCCCGCGTACGCGCGCCCCGGCGTCGCCCAGGAGAAGACCGTCTCCGGGCGCATCAGTGACGGGTAGTGGGTCCACTGGCCGGTTTCGACGTCACCGGTCTTGAACGCGCCCCACTCGTTCATGATGAAGTCGTTCTGGGACGGCCCGGCCTGGTCGTGGCCGGTGTAGATGTAGAGCTCGTCGTGGCCGCCGGTGTTGCCCGGGGCCCCGGCCGGGATGACGACCGGCGCGGGGTCGGCCGAGTAGTAGCTGCCGTCGCCGAGGATCGGGTTGCGGGTGTTGGTGAAGGTGGTGGAGTCGGCGGCGTGGGCCGGAACGGGAACCCCGATCAGGCACAGGGCCGCGAGCTGGGCGACCGCCGCCGCGGCGGTCCTGCGGAACCGGCGCTTCGGCCGGGAGCGGAGGGGTGATGAGGCGGCGGGCCGCCTCATGACGATCTTCAAGGTGGTGCTTCCTTACTGTCAGCGAGACTCACAGCGGGGGGTGGTGGCGGCGTCCCGCCCGGACGCCGCCACCGGGGAGCGCTAGCCGCAGTTGAGCGCGCCGTACGGCACCTGCGCCGGCACGGTGACCGGCACGCCGTCGACGGTTCCGGTGACCTTCACGGTCGCCGTTCCGGCCGGAATCGACTTGGTGCGGGAGTTGAACGCCTGGTAAGCGAACTTCCCTGGCGCCACGTTGGCCACGGTCCGCGACCCGTACGGCGTGATCAGCTCGATGGTGAGCGGCACGTCGTCGTCGTTGCGGACGTTGAGGGTGACGTAGGCGTTCGTGCCGGTGCACTGGGTGCGCGCCTGCACGTTCGTCGCCCAGACCGGGCCGCCTTCACCCACCGTGAGCGTCAGCGTGGTCCGGATGGTGCCGGCCTCGCTGACGTACGGCGGCAGGACCAGGTCGCCGATGACGGTGTAGGTGCCGTCGGTGTTGACGATGTCGGGGTTGAACCGCCAGTTCACGCCGATGGCCTGGTTGTCCCTGGATCCGTCGTTGTAGGAGACCTCCACCTTGGTGGGCAGGTAGGGCAGCTCGCCGACCTTGAGGTGCTGCTCGAAGGATTCGGCGCCCTGGATCGAGATGCCGTCCTCCGACATCTCGGGACGCACGTAGACGCGGGCTTCGGCGATCAGGCCGTAGGCGTCGTTGGTGCCGTAGATCACGAACGGGTCGACGTTGGCTTCCGCGACCATGTCCGGTGTGATCGGCTGCCACTTGAACGCCACGGTGCCGCGGGCGCCGCTGGTGTAGACCGCCTCAAGCGTCGCCGGCGGGGTGGGCACCAGGCCCACGCCGGTCCGGATGAGCACCGGCGAGCGCACCGAGTCGACGGTCTCGCCGTTGGCGCGCCAGCGCAGCACGCCGGTGCCGGCGCCGCCGGACATGAGGCCCCAGATCCGGATACGGATCCGGCTCGTGGTCACCGGTTCGAAGGTGAAGCGGTTGTAGGCGTTGGTGGCCAGACCGTTGGCGTACGAGGAATCCCCGGTGAGCGTCACCGGCGTCCAGGTGGTGCCGTCCGTCGAGGTCTCGACGGCGTAGGTCGTGGCCGTGGGGCGGCGGGTGCCGCCGTTGTCGTCGTACCAGTAGATGTCGGTCGAGGAGAGCCGCACCGGTGAGGTCCACTGGTACTGGATCCACGCCTCGTTGGCGGGGCTGGTGCCGTTGCGCGGCTGGCCCCAGTTGCCCCAGCCGGTTCCTGCGCCGGGGTTGGAGCTGCTCGGAGTGGTGGCCTCGTTGACCCGCGAGTGGTTCTCCCAGGACGAGGTGCCACTGGTGGTGATCGACGCCGTGGAGCCGAACTCCGCGACGACGTCCTTCTTGGCGAGGGTCACCGACACGTTCGCCGTCGACCGCTTCTCGCCGTCGTCGGCGAAGAACCGGAAGACGTAGTCACCGGCGACGGTGCCGGTCACCCGGGTGGCCAGCGCCTTGGAGCCGGCGAAGATGACGCCCGCGCCCTGCGGCGCCGAGACGGTCTCCCAGCCGAAGGTCAGCTCGTCGTCGTACGGCACGCCGTCGTCGGAGGCCGTGCCGACCAGCCGGGTGGACAGGTTGCCGTCCGCCGAGCCGTCGCGCGTGGCGGTGACGGCCGGCGCCTGGTTGGTGACCTCCGGCACGTCGCGGCCCGAGTTGAACACCTGGATCTCGGAGATCGCGCTGAAGTAGGTCGGGCTGTTGGTGAAGACGACGCGCACCTTGTCCGCGGACACGGTGTCGAACAGCGCCTCGTTGAACTTCGCCGTCGGGACGGCCGGGTTCTTGAACTGGCCCGGCACCTCCTTCCAGCCGCCGTTGCCGTCGGGCACCTGGATCCACCAGCGGGCGGGCTCATGGTAACCACCGGCCTGGCGGTCGCTGACGAAGTACACCTTGACGTTGTCGAAGGACTTGGCCGAGCCCAGGTTCAGCTCGACGTAGCCGTTCTTGTCGGTCGTGCCGTAGTTACCCCAGTAGGGCTCGTTGGCGGTGACGCCGTCGGTCACAGCCGCCAGCGACACGGGCCGCTCGGTCTCCTTGATGGCGCCGGGCGTGTAGTTCATCGAGGTGGTGCTGTAGCCGGGCGTGTGGAACTGCCGCCACGAGGTCGGGCGGGTGCCCTGCTGGGTGTACGACGAGGCGAGGGTAGCGCCCTTCGCCAGGTTCGCCGAGTCCTCGGTCAGGTCGATGCCGGCCGTCTTGAGGTACGAGACGACGCGCTCGTCCTCGATGGGGGTGTTCCCCGCGGTCGGGAAGTCGTCCCCGTCCTCGGCCCGGAAGGTGACGGTGACGCCGGCCCCGGCCTCGACCTGGTTGGTCTTCGGGTCGTAGGTGACCTTGCCGAGCTTGTCGGTGCCGACCTTGCGCTCGCCGTTCAGGAACAGGCTGTAGCCCGCGCCCAGGCCGTACTTGGTGCCGTCCGGGTCCCAGACGATGGTGACGTCCTGGCCGTGGTACTTCAGGTTGTTGACCATGAAGTGCTCGTAGCCGAAGTTGATCGGCCAGAGCTCGATCTTGTCGTCGGACCGCGGCTGGATGCCGCCCATGTCCTCGACGAAGATGTAGTTCATGTTCCCGAGCATCACGTGGTTCGGGTTGTTGCGGTTGTACGTCCTGGTGGTCGGGTTCCAGTTGGAGTAGTACTCCGACTGGTTCGGCGCCCGCATGTCGCCGCTCGGGTAGATGCTCCAGGCCATCCAGTCAAGCAGCCGCTTGGCGTAGGCCGGGGTGATGTACTTCCCCTCCGGGTCATAGTGCCGCAGCGCCGACCGCACGGCACGGTACTGCACGGTGAAGTTGATGTTGGAGAAGTTGTTGGAGCCGCCGATCCCGTAGGCCGTCCGGTCGTACTGGTTGGCCGTGTAGAAGGGGAAGATCGGGAAGTTGTCGCCGTAGGTCAGGAAGCGGTAGCCGTCGACGTACTTCTGCGCCTGGTCGTACGGGATGAGGTTCTCGGAGTAGACGTCGTAGAGGTTCGACTCCTTGGCCGGGATCGACCCGCGGGCCTCCACGGGCAGCGGGTTGGCGCGGCCGTTGGAGCTGGCCCCGCTGGTGGCGCCGTGCGACGTGGCGGCCAGGAACATCCGCATGTCCGGGCTCCACAGCTTGTTCAGGATCGCGTCCCGGACGCCGTTGGCGCTGGTCGCCATCTCGTCGACCTTGGCCTGGTCCGCGCCGGCGATTTGATAGAGCTGCCGGGCGGCGTCGAGGGCGCCCCACACGTACGCCGACTCCGGACGCTCGATCGTCCGCGCGCCGGGCGCGCCGGCGCCGGTCTT
This sequence comes from Nonomuraea marmarensis, assembly GCF_043197025.1. Lineage (NCBI taxonomy): Bacteria > Bacillati > Actinomycetota > Actinomycetes > Streptosporangiales > Streptosporangiaceae > Nonomuraea > Nonomuraea marmarensis. The sequence continues at coordinate 172,779 of NZ_JBICRM010000016.1, read as the reverse complement.
CGGGAACCCGAAGGAGATGGCGTCCGCGTCGTTGCCGGGCATGTAGTTGGTGTCGTACGCGATGAGCTTGTCGTTGTTGCCGTCGTAGTGCTCGAGCTGGCCCTTGCCGTCGCCCTCGAAGAAGTGGGCGAACTTCTCGGCGATCTCCTTGCCGCCACCGTGCACGTTGTAGGCCTCAAGGCCGGCCGTGCCGATGTACTGCGAGTAGTGGTTGTTCCAGCTCGTGTGACCCGGGCTGTCCAGGAAGGCCGAGGAGCCGGACAACTCGCCGATGTTGAGGATCTGGCCGTACGGCAGGTACGGCGTGCGCAGCCACTTGGTGTCCTGCAGGTGCATCGGCTGGGTCAGCGCCACGGCGTTCTGGTAGAGGTTCACTCCCTCGATCGTCGTGGGGTACTGGTAGACGTAGCCGGTCGCGTTGGCGTCGAGCGAGTTGTAACGCTCCCCCCACCAGCGGTAGACGATGGCCTTCTCCAGCGCGGGGTCGGGGACGTCGAAGTAGGGCACGTCCTGCGCCCAGCGGCGGTTGAACGCCGTGATGCCGGTGCGGACCGCCTCGGCGGGGGCCAGCTCGGCGTAGTCGTGGTAGGCCTTCACCGTCTGCGGCAGCGAGGCCGAGGAGACCGCGCCGACCACGGAGAGCGAGACCGTGCCACCGGCGGGAACGGTGATCTCGCGGTCCAGGTTGGTGCCGGTGCGGGTGAAGCCGGCTCCGGTAAGGTCGATCTTGACGGTGTCCCACGGGGTGTCGATGAGCCCGTTGTTGGAACCGCTGGTGATGACCCGGGTGCCGGCCAGCTCGGCCGCGGTGGCGCCCGCCTGGGTGGCCAGCGGCGAGGCCGCCCGGACCGTGAAGGCCGCCGCCGACCCGCCGGGGTTGGTGAAGGTGATGGCGGTGACCGCGACGTTGTCGTAGGTGATGAACTTCGTCAGATCGGCGGTGACGCCGGTGGTGCCGATCGTGTACTGGCCCTTGGCGTGGCTGGGCGCGTTGAACCGGTTCGTGTTCACCTCGGTCACGGTCTGCCCGGGCACGGTGACCGTGTACAGGTTGCCGAGGTTGTTGGGGCCTCCGACGAAGGTGCTGCCGGCGAAGCCCATGACGGTGAAGTTGTTGTTGCTCGCACCGCGCATGTACAGCGAGCGGCCCCGGGTCATCAGCACGGTCGACCCGATCGCGCCGCGAACACCGAGCACGCGGTCGAGGTAGTAGTCCTGGCCGCCGCCCGCCAGGTCCTTCTCGAAGATCGACTGGTGCATGCTCGACGCGGTGAACGGAACGCCGGGCTTCAGCTGGTTGGCGACGTCGCCGACGTTGCTGTAGACCGGGTCCCCGATGTCCATGACGTGGCTCTCACCGTTGGTGTAGAGACCCACGTCGCCTTCGTTGCCGGGGAGAACCGGGCCGGCGGCGTGCGCGGTGGGTGGCAGGCTGACCAGGCCCGCCACGGTGAGCGCGGCCAGAGCGGCCCAAATGGGCGCTCGGCCTAAGCGTCTGACGATCATTACACTTCCTCCTGGTACCGGATTGCATGCCGACGGCGTCGCGGCTTGTCGGGGTACCGACGCCGTCGTGAGGGGTGATCGGCCGATGGCATCGTGGACGGTTGTGAAACGCTCCACGGGGCCACGCGTTGCCGGACGGCGTGAACGCGCCGTCCGGCGACGTGAACGGGGTCAGGGACAGTCGTGCACTACGCGTACTAACCGGACCGCGTTCCCCCGGAGAACGCGGGATCGGTCACGACCGGAGCCAGACCCGCATGGTGGCGGGACCGCGGTTGCCCCAGCGGTGGTACGGCACCAGCCGCAGGGTGATCGCTTCCGCGACCCGGGAGTCCTTCTCCGCCCCGTACGGCCAGCCGCGCGGTTTCCCTCTGACCAGCGCCGCCTCGACGTCGAGCTCGACGACGCCGTCCTCCACGCGCTCCACCGGCGCGCTCCGGCGGACCGCCACCTCGGCCAGCGGGGGCTCGTCCGCCACCGACTCCGCGCACGTAGTGGCGCTGGAGGACAAGGAAGAGAATCAGGCACGGGATCGCCAATGCAGCACTGACCAGCACACGTGGCTTCATGGCCTTCTCCATCCGATACCCCCCGACCCAACGACCGAAATCACCTAAAAGGTTTTCGTAACGTAGAAGAAAATCTACGAAGCTGTCAACGTATTTGGGCGGATATGACCAGAAAGTGACAGGCGAAAGGGTTTTCGGTAGTGACGACCAGGCGTGCGACCTTAACTGACGTGGCCGCCTTGGCGGGCGTCTCCGTCGCCACCGCGTCAAAGGCGCTCAGCGGCCGCGCCGATGTCCGGGAGACGACCAGGCAACTGGTTCTGGACGCCGTCGCCCAGCTCAGTTTCCGGCCGAACGCGCTGGCTCAGGGCCTGCTGTCCGGGCAGACCCGCACTGTCGGCCTACTCACCGGCGACATGGTCGGCAGGTTCGGCATCCCCGTGCTACTCGGCGCGAAAACGCTTTCGGTTCAGGCGAGATGGCGCAGCGGGGCCGGCGGATGCCCGACGACATCGACGGCAAGGCCACGCCCGGCGTGCACAGCATGCCCCACCAGAGCGGTCATGAGCGGTGACGAGGCCGTAGTTCTTACCAAACATCCGCTCATTTTTGGGGAATGCTAACGACCATGGATCCTCGCGTGCAGCCTCTTCCGCCCGAAGAATGGGACGACTTCACGAAGGCCAACCCCTACAACGTGTTCGCCACGCTGGCCCGCCACCCCGAGCTCTTCCAGGGCTGGTTGCGGTTCGGCGGCGCGCTGCTGAACGGCACGCTCCCGGCCCGCGACCGCGAGCTGGCCATCCTGCGCACGGCGTACCACAGCGACAGCGCCTACGAGTGGGCCCACCACACCCGCCTGGCCCTGAAGGCGGGCCTCACCGCCCAGGAGATCGAGTCGGTACGCCACCCGGACGCCCTCTGGTCCGTCGAGGACCAGCTCGTGCTCCAGGTGGCCGACGACCTCCACTACGCCGGCGACCTGACCGACGCCACCTGGGCGGCGCTCTGCGACCGCTACGACGAGGTGCGCAGGATCGAGTTCGTCATGCTCGTGGCCCACTACGACATGCTGGCGATGGTGCTCAGGACGCTCCGTGTGGAGATCGAGGAGTGATCATCGTGACGCCCGGAACCGAGCCGATCGAGGCCAGCGCCTTGCCGGCGTCGGCGAGCCCGATCGTGCGGGTGACGAGCTGGTCGGGATGCAGGATCCCGCCTCTGATCATCTCCAGCATCGGTGGGTAGGCGTGCGCGGCCATGCCGTGGCTGCCGAGCAGCCGCAGCTCGTAGCCGATCACCCGGTCCATCGGCACCGGCGTGGGCGCGCCCGGCAGCAGCCCCACCTGTACGTGGCGGCCCCTGCGGCGCAGGCTCTCGATGGAGGCGGCGCACGTCGCGGGACTGCCCAGCGCGTCGATGGACACGTGCGCGCCACCCCTGGTCAGCTCCCTGACCTGGGCCGCGACGTCACCGGCCGAGCCGTTGACGAAATGGGTGGCCCCCGCCTGCTCGGCCAGGTGCAGCGCGTCGGTGCTGATGTCCACGGCCACCACCCGGGCGCCGGCCGCCGTGGCGATCATCACGGCGGACAGGCCCACGCCGCCGCAGCCGTGCACCGCCACCCACTCGCCGGGGCGCACCTCGCCCACCTCGGACACGGCACGGAACGCGGTCGCGAACCGGCAGCCGAGCCCGGCCGCGGTGGCGTAGGCCATGTCCTCGGGGATCGCGATCAGGTTGACGTCGGCGTGGTCGATGGCCACGAATTCGGCGAACGACCCCCAATGGGTGAAGCCCGGCTGGGTCTGCCGCTCGCACACCTGCTGGTCGCCGGTGGCGCAGGACGTACAGGAGCCGCAGGCGCAGATGAACGGGACGGTCACGCGCGCTCCCGGCCGCCAGCCTCTCACGTCGGAGCCGACCGATTCGACCACGCCCGCCAGCTCGTGCCCGGGCACGTGGGGCAGGAGCTTGATGTCGGGGTCGTGCCCCTGCCAGCCGTGCCAGTCGGAACGGCACAGCCCCGTCGCCTCGACCCTGATCACCGCTCCGTGCGTGGCCGGGGAGGGGTCGGGCAGCTCTCGTACGTCGAGCTCGCCCCCGAAGATGTCAAACGCAACCGCTCGCATCTCATGAGCTTAGAGTCAATTGCCGCAGGTCGCGCAAGGCTTGGTGTGAGCGTGACCCGGGCTCGGTGGTGTACAGGACGATGACCGGCTCCGCGTGGGTGGTACCGCTGATCCCAGCCTTTCCAGGTCTCTCCCGAACCCCCTCGGACCTGCGCGAACGTTGCAGGTATGACGAAGACTGCCCTCATCACGGGCGCGAACAAGGGAATCGGCTACGAGATCGCCCGGCTGCTGGCCGAGCAGGGCGTCGCCACGATCGTGGGGGCGCGGGACGAGGAGCGCGGCCGGGCCGCCGGCGAGCGGCTCGGGCAGCCGTACGTGCGGATCGACGTGACCGACGAGGACAGCGTTGCTGCCGCCGCGAAGTGGGTCGAGCAGGAGTACGGCACGCTGGACATCCTGGTCAACAACGCGGGGATCGCGGGCGACCTGGCCCAGGCCGTGCCCAGCGCCACCCCGGCGCGGGCGCTCAGGGAGGTCTACGAGACGAACGTGTTCGGCGTCGTCACCGTGACCAACGCGATGTTGCCGCTGCTGCGCAGGTCGCCGGCCGGGCGGATCGTGAACATGTCGAGCGAGCTGGGCTCGCTGGGCATGGCGACGGACCCGGAGAGTCCCTTCGCCGACGCCAACTTCATCGCCTACAACTCCTCCAAGACCGCGCTCAACATGATCACCGTCTGCTACGCCAGGGAGTTGGCGGACACCGCGATCAAGATCAACGCCGCCAACCCCGGCTACTGCGCCACCGACCTCAACGGGCACTCCGGGTTCCGCACCGCCGAGCAGGGGGCGGCCATCGCGGTACGGCTGGCGAACCTGGACGCCGACGGCCCCACCGGCGCCTATCTGGAGGATGCCGGTGTCGTCCGCTGGTGATGTATCAAAGCTGGCGAATCGGACAGAAGGTGGTGATGGGACGAGATCTGGATAAAGAGCGATTTACCGAGGCGGAGTACGTCCGCTTCGGTGAGCGCCTCCACGAGCAGCTCGCCGTGCTGCGCGAGCTGCTCGATACCCCCGGCTTCGGCCAGGGCGCGGCCACGATCGGGGCCGAGCTGGAGCTGTTCCTGATCGACGGGCGGGGCAGGCCGCTGCCGCGCAACGACCAGGTGCGGGAGGCGCTGGACGACCCGCGAGTGGTGCTGGAGCTGGGCCGTTACAACATCGAGGTGAACCTCACCCCGACGCCGCTGGCGGGCCGGCCCTTCGAGCGGCTGAGCGGGGAGGTCCAGGAGACGATCATCAAGGTGGACGACGCGGTGGAGGGCGGGGGCGCGTTGCCCATCGGCATCCTGCCCACGCTCGACGCCGGGGACTTCACGGTGGGCGCGATGAGCGACCAGAACCGCTACCGGGCCATGAGCAGGGGCATCAGGCGGCTGCGGCTCGAACCGTTCCTGGTCAAGATCGAGGATCTGGAGTTGTCCGTGGAGGACGTGATCCTCGAGAGCGCCAACACCTCCTGGCAGGTGCACCTCCGAACGCCGCCCGAGCGGTTCGCCCGGTTGTTCAACGCCGCTCAGCTCGCCATCGGCCCCGTGCTGGCCGCGTGCGGGAACTCGCCGTTCTTCCTGGGCAGGCAGTTGTGGGAGGAGACGCGCATCGCGCTGATGGAGGAGGCCGTCGACGACCGGGACGTGCAGCGGCGCGAGCGCAGGGACGGGCGGGTCACGTTCGGCTCGGACTGGGTGCATGAGGGGGCGTACGAGCTGTTCGAGCGGTACGTGCGGGACTACGACCCCGTGGTGCCCGACCTGGCCGAGGGGGCGGAGCCGTACGAGCTGCCCGAGCTGCGGCTGCACCAGGGCACGATCTGGCAGTGGAACCGGCCCGTCTACGACCCGGCCGACGGCGGCCACCTGCGGATCGAGCTGCGGGCGCTGCCGGCCGGGCCCTCGTGCGCGGACATGGCGGCGAACACGGCGTTCCTGCTCGGGCTGACGTTGTCGCAGGCCGAGCGGGATCTGACCGGCTACCGGTTCGCGCAGGCGTACCAGAACTTCTACCGCGCGGCCATGCACGGGCTGGACGCCAAGTTGTCGTGGCCCGGCAGGGACGGCGAGTTCGAGGCCGCCGAGCTGGTGCTGGAGTTGCTGCCCGAGGCGCGGGAAGGGCTGCTGGGCGCCGGGGTGACGCCGAGCGACGCCGACCGGGCGCTGGGCGTGATCGGGCAGCGGACCCGGCTGCGCCGTACCGGGGCGGTGTGGCAGCGCGAGGCGCTGGCGCGGTTCGGCGGGGACAGGGGGCGGCTCGTGCGGCGCTACCGCGAGCTGGCGCTGTCGGGGACGCCGGTGCATTTGTGGCGCTGAATGCCAACCTGAGCTCTCCATGGTCCGTCAGACTGTAAAGGGACCGGAAAGTGAGGGAGATATGGCGGCAACGGGGATGGCTCCCACGGAAAAGGCGCGTTTCGCCTTGAGGCGGGCGACGGGTGGCCTGGCCGAAGGGGCGGCCAAACTGGCGGGGGAGATCGGCAGCACGGCCGTCGAAGCGCTGCTGGCGCAGGCCAACAGGGTCGCGGTGCGCAGGGGGGCGGCGGGCGCGCTGGGCTCGATGAAGCCGAAGCCCGCCGAGTGGTACGCCTTCGACGAGAAGGACGAGGACACCGCCGACTGGTATCCGCAGGGGCTGACCTGCGGGGAGGAGTCGGGCTCCATCGGGGTGCCGGCGTTCGTGGTGAGCTGGTATTTCAAGCCGGAAGCGGGCGAGCGGGGCGTCAGGGTGTCCTTTCTAAGCCCGCAAACTCTGAAATATCAGCATGCGCTGCTGGTCGAGGCGAAGCCGGATGGTTCGTACGGGCCGATCGACATCCACGCGGGCGGCATCGCCTGCCACGGCGACCTGCTGTACGTGGCCGACACCACCAGGGGCCTGCGGGTCTTCGACCTGAACAACCTGCTCGACCTGCGCACGGCCCAGAACGACCTGGGCGACGCCAAGCGGATCGGGCGGCACGAGGGCAAGTTCCACGCGTTCGGCTACCGGTACATGGTCCCGCAGACCGACTTCTGGCGGGTGGCGCAGGCGGGGCCGCGGTTCTCGTTCGTGTCGATCGACCGCAGCGGCGACACGCCTCGGCTGGTCACGGGCGAATACCGGGAGAACGACGCCGATGGCTGGGTGGCGCGCTGGGGGCTGGACCTGTCCGGGGGCGAGCCCGAGGACGCCTTCGTGACGGGGCACCCCAAGATCCAGGGGGCGATCTCGTGGGGCGGCAAGTGGTACCTGAGCCAGGCGGTCAACTCGACTGCCAACGGCAAGCTGCTCGTCTACACCGACGGCAAGCTGCAGACCAGGCCGTACCCGATCGGGCCGGAGGATCTTACGGTGCAGGGCGGCAAGTTGTGGAGCGTCACCGAGTTCAAGAACAAGCGGGTGATCTTCGGAGTCAGTCTTTGAGGTGCTGGTAGAGAACCTCGCGGTAGTGGCGGTCGAAGTCGTCGTAGCGGGCCCGCAACTCGGCGCCCGGCCAGTCGGCCGGTAGCAGTTCCGCCGGGAGCAGCGGGTCGGCCAGCAGGTGGCGCAGCACGGCCGCGGACACGAGGAAGCCCTCGGCCAGGCCGTTCGCGTGGTCGAGGGCCCGCTCCAGCCAGCGTGTCTCGGCCGCCCAGCGGTCGAGGTCCCACAGCAGGGGAGTGGGGTCGCCGTGCGGGCGGCCGTCGATCAGCGTGCACTGCGCGGTGACGATCTCCGGCCACGCGCGCACCAGGTTGGCCGGGCGCAGCCAGGTGCCCTCGCGCAGCTCGGCCAGGCGCAACGCGGTCATCGTGTGCCTGAGCGCGGCCCGGTCGGCGGGCGCGCGCCGCTCCGCGGTGACGACGGCCACCTCCCAGGTGCCGTCCCAGGGCTTGGTGTGCGGGTCGCGGCTCTCGTCCTGCCTGGCCTGGCGCTCGATGAGCCGCTCGGACAGCGCGTAGAAGCGGTCGCCCTGAACGAGGTCGCCCGCCGCCACCATGCGGGACAGGGCCACCCGGACCGTGCCCTCGGCGATGCCGAACAACGCGCCGATGCGCACCAGGTGGCGGGCCGACAGGCGCGGCGGGTGGCTGCCCAGCAGCGCGCTCAGCACGGCCGATCTGGCGCTGAGGTTGTTACGCTCTTCCATCGCGTGTCGAGTATATGTAACACTCGCGAGTATGGGGCGTTATCTCATCGAACCTTTCGACCACAGCGACCGTTACGCCACCGAGCGCTACCGGGGCGCGGCCGGGCGCAACTGGTGGAGCTGCGATCCCACGCTGCGCCTGCTCATGCGGCGCCACCTGGGCGCGGGATTCGCCTGGGCGGTGCCGTACCTGGACAAGCTGGGTGCGCTGATGGGCGGGCTCGTCGCCGAGTGCGCCGAGGAGACCGACCGTAACCCGCCGCGACTGGAGAAGTACGACAAGTGGGGCAGGGACGTCAGCGAGGTCGTCATGCCGGCGTCGTTCCAGGCCGCCAGGCGGGCGCTCATGGAGAACAACTTCACCTCGCCGTCGTTCGCGGAGGAGGCCCGTGCTCATGGGGCGAATCCGGCCGCGCTCGCCGCGGCCTGGACGTACCTGCTCGACCAGGCCGACATCGGGATGGGCTGCGCGCTCGGCACCGGCGGGGACATGGTGGTCTCCCTGGCGGAGAAGTACGCGCCGGAGGACGTACGCGAACGGGTGCGGGAGATCTTCGCCAACGGGTTCTACTCGGGTGAGGCCGCTCAGCTGTTCACCGAGCGGACGGGCGGGTCCGACCTGGCCGCGCTCGAAGCCGCGGCGGTCCCCGCTGGGGATTCGTGGTTGTTGTCGGGCTTCAAGTGGTTCGCGTCCAACGCCAACGGGTCGGCCTTCGTGGTGCTGGCCCGGCTGCCCGAGGGGGCCGTGGCGCCGTTCCTGGTGTTGTGGGAGCGGCGGGACGGCTCGCGCAACGGGGTGCGGATCAGGCGGCTCAAGGACAAGCTCGGCACCAGGTCCGTGGCGTCGGCCGAGGTCGAGTTCACCGAGGCGGAGGCGTTCCTGCTGGCCGGACAGGGATCCGGCTCCGGACTCGGGACGATGATGAAGCTCACCAACGCCTCCAGGCTCGGCGTGGCCATGATGGGCCTCGGCGTGGCCAGGCGGGCGCTGGTGGAGTCGATCTGCTACGCACTCGTACGCGAGTCGTTCGGGCGGCCGCTCATCGAGCAGCCGTTGATGCGCCGCAAGCTGAGCGAGCTGATCGTCGAGGTCGAGGCGACGCAGGCGATGGTGTTCGACGGGCTCGTGGGGACGCGGCTGCGGCTCGCGCCCGCCCTGGTCAAGCTGCGGGCCGCCAGGCTCGGCGTCACGGCGGCCAGCGACGCGATCGAGGTGCACGGTGGCAACGGCTACATCGAGCAGTGGCCGGTGGCCCGGCTGCTGCGCGACGCCCAGGTCAACCCGATCTGGGAGGGCGGGGACAACATCCTCTGCCTCGACGTGCGCCGGGCCATGCTCCGCGAGAACGCCCACGAGCCCTTCCTCGACCGCCTGACGGCCGCCGTCGACCAAGCTCCGTCCGGCGACGGGGCGACCGCGGATCTCGTACGCGGCCGGATCGACGACCTCCGCAAGGCGATCACCGCCTGGACGTCGCTGGACCCCGTGGTGGCGGAGGCGCGACTGTTCCCGCTGTCCCAGCTCATGGCCGACGTCTATGCGGCTGCCTTGCTGCTGGAGCAGGCGGGCTGGGAGCAGCGTGAACTCGGCACCGACCGCAAGGCCCTGGTGGCCCGGCTCTACGCCGACGCCCACCTCGTCGATCACGGTCCGCTCCGCGGAATCGACCGCCCGGCCGAGGACCTGGACCGCTTCGACGATCTCCTCGCGGGAGCTGTCACGCTCTGACCCCGTCTCGGCGTCCGTCGCTTCACCAGAGCGACAAGCTGGCCGGGCTCAGCGCATGAGCGTACGCTCGGCACGTTTCCCCGAGGAACACCCGCACGTTTCCCCGAGGAGGGCCGTATGACCGTACGCGTGGAGCGCGAGGGACCCGTCACCACCGTGGTGATCAGCAGGCCGGAGGTGCGCAACGCCGTCGATCGCAAGACCGCCGACGCGCTCACGGATGCGTTCCGTGACTTCGAGGGCTCCGACGCCGCCGTGGCGGTGTTGTGGGGCGAGGGCGGCACGTTCTGTGCCGGAGCCGACCTCAAGACGCTCGACAACCACGTCGGCGAGGAGGGCGACGGGCCGATGGGACCGACCAGGATTCGCCTGACCAAGCCGGTCGTCGCCGCCGTCGCCGGGCACGCCGTCGCGGGCGGGCTGGAGCTCGCCCTCTGGTGCGACCTGCGGGTGGCCGAGGAGGGAGCGGTGTTCGGGGTGTTCTGCCGCCGGTGGGGCGTGCCGCTCATCGACGGCGGCACGGTGCGGCTGCCCCGGCTCATCGGGGCGTCCAGGGCGATGGACATGATCCTCACCGGGCGGCCGGTCGGCGGGCGGGAGGCGTACAAGATGGGGCTGGCCAACCGGCTCGTCCCCACGGGCACCTCCCGGCAGCACGCCGAGGCGCTGGCCGGGGAGATCGCCCGATTCCCGCAGGCCTGCCTGCGCGGGGACCGGCTGTCCCTGCTGGAGCAGGACGGGTTGCCGGAGGAGGACGCGATGCGCAACGAGCTGCGCCACGGGCTCGTCTCGCTGCCGGACGCGGTCGGGGGCGCCGCGAGGTTCGCGGCCGGTGCCGGGCGGCACGGCGACTTCGGGCAGCCGTAGCCCGGTTTCGGAGGGCTGTCGGTGCCGCCGCGTATCGTGACCGTATGCCTGACATCGAGGTCGCCGGGCGCGAGGTGCGCGTCACGAGCCCGGACAAGGTGGTCTTCCCGCAGTCCGGGCACACCAAGCTCGACTTGATCCGGTTCTACCAGGCCGTGGGCGAAGGGGCGCTGCGGGGCGTGCACGGGCGGCCGATGGTGCTCAAGCGGTTCGTGCACGGCATCGAGCAGGAGGCGTTCTTCCAGAAGCGGGCCCCGGCCAAGCGGCCCGGCTGGATCGAGGTGGCCGAGCTGAAATACCGGTCCGGGCTCAGCGCGGAAGAGGTGGTGTGCACCGACCTGGCCCAGCTGCTCTGGGTGGTCAACCTCGGGTGCGTCGACCTCAACCCGCATCCGGTGCGCTCCGACGACCTCGCCAAGCCCGACGAGCTGCGCATCGACCTCGACCCGGTGCCGGGCGTCGAGTGGGCCGACGTGCTGAGGACGGCGCAGGTGGCGCGCGAGGTGCTGGCCGATCACGGGTTGGTCGCGTGGCCGAAGACGTCCGGGTCGCGCGGATTCCACGTGTACGCCCGGATCGAGCGGCGCTGGCCGTTCGCGAAGGTGCGCAAGGCGGCCGAGACGGTGGCCCGGGAGGTCGAGCGGCGGGCTCCCGAGCTGGCCACCAGCCGGTGGTGGAAGGAGGAGCGGCACGGGGTGTTCGTCGACTTCAACCAGAACGCCTACGACCGCACGGTGGCCTCCGCCTACTCCGTCCGCGCCGTGCCCGATGCCCGCGTGTCCACGCCGCTGATCTGGGACGAGGTGCCGGGTTGCCGGCCGGAGACGTTCACGATCGACACCGTGCCCAAGCGGCTGGCCGAGATCGGCGACCCGTGGGAGGACATGGACCTGCACGCGGGCTCGCTCGACGGGCTGCTGGCGCTGGCCGAGGAGCTCGGGCCGGCGCCCAAGCCGCCGAAGGGCAGCGGGCGCAGGCAGCAGACCATGCCCGTCATCGAGATCGCCAGGGCGGAGCACAAGGACGAGGCGATGGCGGGGTTCGAGCGGTGGAAGGCCCGCCATCCGGAGGTCGCGGCCAAGCTGGAGCCCGCTGACGTGCTGGTGGACGGGATGCGGGGGCGCAGCAGTGTGTGGTATCGCATCCGGGTCAACCTCCAGCACGTTCCGGAGGGGGAGCGGCCGGGGCAGGAGCCGCTGGAGGTCGACTACGACCCCTGGCACGGCGCCTCCCCCGGGTGAGTCGCTACCGGCCCGAGATCAGGTTCGCCAGGCGGGCGTAGGGCGACGTCGTGGTGCCGTGGTCGTTCTCGTGGCGGTCGGCGGCGCGGAACAGCGCGTAGATGAGCTGCACGCCGGCCCACCGCAACGGCTCCGGCTCCCACTGGCGCACCTGCCGGCCCACCCAGGGCAGCGCGGTCAGCTCGGTGTCCCGGCGCAGCACCAGGTCGCGCAGGGTACGCCCGGCCAGGTTCGTCGTGGTCACGCCGCTGCCCACGTAACCGCCCGCCCAGCCGAGGCCCGTCGTGTGATCCAGATGGACCGTCGAGCACCAGTCGCGCGGCACCCCCAGCACGCCGCACCACGCGTGCTTGATCCGCGCGTCCGCCGCGGCGGGGAACAACTTGACCAACATCCGCCACAGCAGCGCCACGGTCTGCGGCTGCGTGGCGCCCTGGACGTCGGTACGCGAGCCGTACCGGTAGGGAACCCCCCGCCCCCCGATCGCGATCCGGTCGTCGGCGGTGCGCTGCGCGTAGATGTACGCGTGCGCCTCGTCCCCGAGCAGCTCGTTGCCCGGCCACCCGATGTGCTTCCACACCTCAGGAGGCAGCGGCTCGGTGACGATCATGGAGCTGTTCATCGGCAGCCACTGGCGCTGCTGCCCGGCCAGCGAGGCGGTGAAGCCCTCGGTGGCGCGGATGACGTAGTCCGCCGAGACCGCCCCCCGCGGGGTGAGCGCCTTCGCCTGGCCGACGTCCCGCCGCGGCAGGATCGCGGTCACCGGCGTGTTCTCGAAGATGTCCACCCCCAGCCGGACCACCGCGGCGGCCAGGCCGACGGCCAGCTTGGCGGGCTGGATGCGGGCGCAGTGCGGCGAGTACGTGGCCTCCAGCGCCCCCGCCACCTGCACCCGCTCGCGCTGCTCGTCGCGGTCCATCAGCCGCAGGTCGGCCTCGCCGTACCCCCACGTACGCAGCTCCGCGAGCTCCGCGCGCAACCGCCGCCGCTGGGCCGGGCTGGTCGCGACGTGGATCAGGCCGCCTTTGTGGATGTCGGCGTCGATGGCCTCCTCGCGGGTCACCGCGATGACCTCGTCCACCGAGCGGAACATCGTGTGCTGCAGGTCGATCATCGCCTGCCGCCCGCGCGCCTTCGCGTGCCGCTGGCGCGACCCGGCGAACTCCGCGGACAACCACCCGCCGTTGCGCCCCGACGCCCCGAACCCGGCGAACTCCTTCTCCAGGATCGCGATCCGCAGCCCCGGTTCGGCCTTCTTCAGGTAGTACGCGGTCCACAGGCCGGTGTAGCCGCCGCCGACGATGGCCACGTCGTACGAGCGCGGCCCCGGCAGCGCCGCCCGCCGCTCGGGCTGGCCGATCTGCCGGTACCAGAAGGAGACGCCGCCATTGGCGAAGTCCTTGGTCAGCGGGATGCCGTTCTTCACTGAAGACATTCTGATGTAACCGACATAAGCCCATCAAGTGGGCTAAGTGTAATGAATGTGGTCACCGAGCTAGCTTCGTGTCGGGCGTTCGTAGCCCTCGTCGCCCCCGTATACGTGCAGGTCAGGGTCCAGCTCCGGCTGGTTGGCCGGGCTGGTGGGCGAGGCGGTGTGCTCGGTGGCGAAGTCGTCGGACGGCTCGGGCGGCGGCGGGAACAGGTAGTCGTGCCAGGTGATCTCGCCCTTCGGGGTGGCGTCCGTGAGGAGGTCCCCGGCGCGCTGGGCCGCGTACAGCCTGCCGGGGAAACGTACCGACACGCAGGGTCGGCGCAGGCCCCTGGCGCGCAGCCAGGTCTTGACCAGTTCCTCGGTGTCGATCACCTGCGGGCCGCCGAACTCGATGTCCGTGCCTGCGGGGCCGGCGGCGAGCAGCCCGGCGATCCTCGCGGCGACCTCCCTCGTGTGGACCGGCTGCCAGGGCACCGAGCGGTCCACGGGCAGCACCGGAAGGGACTCGAAGTCGCGCAGCCGCTGGTCGAGCCACTGGTGGAACGGGGTGGCGCGGAGGACCGTCCAGCCCGGGCCGCTCTCCGCGATCAGGCGCTCGGCCTCCAGCTTGTACTTGAGGTAGCCGGTCGCGGCACGGTCCGCCCCGACGACCGAGGTGAACAGCAGGTGCGGGACCCCCGCCTCGCGCAGGGCGGTGAGCAGCATGCGGGTCCCCGGCAGATCCACGGCGCCGCGCCCCTTGCGGCCGCTGGTGGCGAGGTGCACGACCGCGTCGGCGCCGCGCACGGCGTCCGGGACGCCACTGCCCGAGATGAGGTCGCCCCACATCCACTCGACCTCCCCGCCGCTCTCCCGCCTGGTACGGCTGAGCGCCCGCACTTCGAAACCCTCCCTGACCAGTACGGGCACCACGGCCCGGCCCAGCGTCCCCGTGGCTCCAGTGACCAGAATGCGCATGCCGGTCCCCTACCCTCGAATCCCCAGAAATGACAACGGATCTCGCGAACGTGTCTGCGGACGGCAGAGCGGGGTAGTGCGGCTCCTATGGCTCGAATCGCAGCGGAATCCCTGGTAGAACGGCTCGCGGAGTGGGGCGTCGACACCGTCTTCGGCCTGCCCGGCGACGGCATCAACGGCATCATGGAAGGGCTGCGGCGCCATCGTGACAGGGTGCGCTTCGTCCTCGTCCACCACGAGGAGGCGGCCGCCTTCATGGCCACCGGCTACGCCAAGGCCACCGGGCGGATCGGCGTGTGCCTGGCCACGTCGGGGCCCGGCGGCATCCACCTGCTCAACGGGCTCTACGACGCCAAGCTGGACCACGCGCCCGTGCTGGCGATCACGGGCATGCAGGAGACGTCCGTGCTCGGCACCGGCTACCAGCAGGAGGTCCACCTTGACCGGCTGTTCGCGGACGTGGCCGAGTACAACATGATGATCACCAACCCGTCGCAGCTGCCCTCACTGGTGGACCTGGCGATCAGGACCGCGTACGCGCGGCGCGGGGTCGCCCATCTCACGGTGCCCAACGACATCCAGGTGGCGGAGGCGGGGGCGGACCCGTACCAGCACGTGGCTCCGGCCAGGGTGCCCCAGACCATGCCCGTCTACCTGCAGCCGTCCGGGATCCCGCGGCAGGAGGACGTCGAATGGGCCGCCGAGGTGCTCAACCACGCCGAGCGCCCGGCCATGCTCGTCGGGCAGGGGGCGCTGCACGCCAGGCGGGAGGTGCTGGCCGTGGCCGAGGCCCTCGGCGCGCCCGTGGTCAAGACGCTGCCCGGAAAGGCGGTCGTGCCGGACGACTCGCCGTACACGACCGGGGGGATCGGGCTGCTCGGCACGCGGCCGAGCGAGGAGTTGATGGACGATACCGACGTGCTATTCATGGTGGGCACGAACTTCCCGTACTCCAAGTTCCTGCCGGAGCCGCGGGCGGCGCGGGTGGTGCAGTTCGAGGCGGAGCCGACCAGGGCGGGGGCGCGGATCGCGACCGACGTGCCGGTGGTGTGCGACGCGAAGGAGGGGCTGGAGGCGCTGCTGCCGCTGCTCTCCCGCCGGGACGGGAGCGCTCATCTGGCGAAATATCAGAAGATGATGGCGAAGTGGCGCTCCGATATGGAGGCACTGGAGAATCCGGACCGGGATCCCATCGCGCCGCAGTACGCGATGTCCGTCATCGATGATCTCGCGGCCGACGACGCCATCCTGACCTGCGACAGCGGCACCATCGCCACCTGGGCGGCCAGGCACTGGACGATCCGCGGCGGGCGCGAGTTCTACCTGTCGGGCACGCTGGCCTCGATGGCGCCGGGGCTCCCGTACGCCGTCGCCATGCAGCACGCCTTCCCCGAGCGCCAGGTCATCGCGTACGTCGGGGACGGCGGCTTCTCGATGCTGATGGCCGAGTTCCTGACGGCGGCCCAGCACCGGCTGCCGATCAAGGTGTTCGTCAACAACAACAACTCGCTCGGGCAGATCCTGTGGGAGCAGATGGTGCTCGGCTACCCGGAGCACGGGGTGCGCTACAACACTCCCGAACCCGACTACTCGGTCTGGGCCAGGGCATGCGGCGGGTTCGGGGCGAAGGTCACCAAGTCGGGCGACGTGGCCCCGGCGATCAGGCAGGCGCTCGCCCACGACGGGCCGGCGCTGGTGGACGTGGACGTGAACCCGAACGAGCCGCCCATGCCGGGCAAGGTCTCCTACGACCAGGCCAAGAGCTTCGCCCAGGCGTTCCTCAGGGGGCAGCCGCACAAGGTCGCGATCGCCACGACGCTGTTCAAGGACCGTATCCAGCGGCTGGGGGATTAGCGCACACCTTGGAGATCCCGGCCGTGGCGGTCAGCAGCGGCTCCACCAGCCGGGGCAGCTCGCGGGCGCGCCGGTAGGACACCACGACGCCCAGCGCCGCCACGGCCCGCCCGTCCACCAGGATCGGGGCCGCCGCCGAGCACGTGCCCAGCGTCATCTCCTCGTACGTCAGCGCGTACCCCTGTGCCCGCACCGCCGCCAGCTCCCTGGCCAGCCGGCCCGGCTCGGTGATCGTGTGGCCGGTCGGGCGTTCGAGCTTGCGGGCCAGGTACGACTTGACGAACCAGTCGGGCTCGTACGCCAGCAGTGCCTTGCCCACGCCCGTCGGGTGCATCGGCAGCCGGCCGCCGGTCCTGGACACGATCGGGACCGCCCGCCTGCTGTTCACCTTGTCCACGTACAGGACCTCGAGCCCGTCGCGGACCGCCAGATGCACGTTCTCACCCGTGGTGACGAACAGCTCCTGCAGCCACGGATGCGCCAGCTCCCGCAGCCTGCCGGGCGCGAGCTGGCCCAGCTCCCACAGCCGCAACCCCACCCGCAGGCGCCCGTCCGGCGCGCGGCTCAGCGCCTGCCACTCCTCCAGCTCGCCGACCAGCCGGTGCGCCGTGCTCAGCGGCAACCCGCTGCGCCTGGCCAGATCGGTCAGGGTCAGTTGCGGATGAGCCGCGTCGAACGCGCCCAGGATGGACAGCACCTTGGACGTCACCGAGCGTCCGGGTTCGCGAGATCCGCCTGCCATGGGGCCAATCCTGCACAGTTCTTCCGCTCAGTGGAAGGGACCTATCGGCTAATTCCCGCTTGAGGCAGGATGCTGCCCTCATGCGAACTCAAGTCGGGATCATCGGGGCGGGACCCGCCGGCCTGCTCCTGTCCCACTTGCTCCACCTGCGCGGCATCTCCTCCGTGGTGCTGGAAAAGCGCAGCCGCGACTACGTCGAGCGGCGGGTGCGGGCCGGGGTGCTGGAGCAGGGCACGGTGGACACGCTGGTCGAAGCGGGCGTCGGCGAGCGGATGCGGCGCGAGGGGCTGCCGCACCACGGCATCGAGCTCAGGTACGGCGGCGCGGGCCACCGCATCCCGTTCGAGAAGCTCGTCCCGGGCAGGTCCATCACCGTGTACGGCCAGCAGGAAGTGGTCAAGGACCTGATCGCGGCCCGGCTCGCGGCGGGCGGCGACGTGCGGTTCGAGGTCGAGGACGTGGCCGTCCACGGGCTGGAGTCTGGGCTCGAGTCTGGGCCGTACCTGACGTTCGGGGGCGAGCGGCTCGACTGCGACGTGATCGCCGGGTGCGACGGCTTCCACGGTGTGTCCAGGCCATCCATCCCCGAGGGCGTTCTGAGCGTCTTCGAGCGGGAGTATCCCTTCGCCTGGCTGGGCATCCTGGCCAAGGTGGCGCCGTCGTCGGAAGAGCTGATCTACACCAGGACCGAGCGCGGCTTCGCGCTGCACAGCATGCGCTCGCCCACCGTCAGCCGCTTCTACCTGCAGGTTCCGGCCGACGCCCGGGTGGAGGAGTGGCCGGACGAGCGGATCTGGGCCGAGCTCAAGGCCAGGCTGGAGAGCGTGCCCGGCTTCACGCTGGCCACCGGCGAGATCATCGAGAAGGGCGTCACGCCGATGCGGGCGTTCGTCGCGGAGCCCATGCAGTACGGCCGGCTCTACCTGGCCGGGGACGCCGCCCACATCGTGCCGCCCACCGGCGCCAAGGGGCTCAACCTGGCCGTGGCCGACGTCCGCGTCCTCACCGAGGCGCTGGCCGCCTTCTTCGAGCGCGGCTCGACCGAGCTGCTCGAGGGCTACTCCGAGGCGTGCCTGAAGCGGGTGTGGCGGGCGCAGCACTTCTCGTGGTGGATGACGACGCTGCTGCACACGTTCGAGGACGACGACCCGTACGCGCGCCGGCTGCAGCTGTCCTACCTGGACTACGTGACCTCCTCGGAGGCGGCGGCGACCACGCTGGCGGAGAACTACGTGGGTCTCCCGTGAGCGGTGACGGAGGGCTGCTCGCGCCGGTCTGGGCGGGCACCAGGGCGGAGGAGATCACCTCGGACGCGGCGTGGTTGCGGGCCATGCTGGAGGCCGAGGCGGCGCTCGCCCGCGCGCAGGCCCGCCTGGGGTTCATCCCGTCAGAGGCCGCCGTGGCCATCGACCGGACGGCCGCCGCGCTCGTCCTCGACCCCGCCGACCTGGCGAAACGGGCCAGGCAGTCGGCCAACCCGGTCGTCCCGCTGGTGTCGGACCTGCGGCGGGCCGTGCCCGGCGCGGCGGCGTCGGTGCACCGGGGGGCCACCAGCCAGGACATCCTTGACAGCGCCGCCATGCTCGTCGCCACCCGGGCGGTACGCGGCATCGTGGGCGATCTGAGCGGGATCATGCGGGATCTGGGCGAGCTGGCCGAGCGGCACCGGGGCACGGTGATGGCGGCGCGGACGCTGGGGCAGCAGGCGGTGCCGACCACGTTCGGGCTGAAGGCGGCGGGGTGGCTGGCGGGCCTCATGCGGGCCCGCGACCGGCTGCGCGAGCTGCGGCTGCCCGCCCAGCTCGGCGGCGCGGCCGGCACCCTGGCCGCCTTCGCCGAGCAGGACGCCGCTTCCGCCCTGCCGCTGGTGGAGCTGTTCGCCGAGGAGATCGGGCTGGCCGTGCCGGTGGCGCCGTGGCACGCGGAGCGCTCCGCCGTCACCGAGCTGGGCGCCGCGCTCGTAGGTACGGCCCGCGCGCTCGGCAAACCGGCCACCGACATCGTCCTGATGGCCCAGACCGAGGTCGGCGAGGTGGCCGAGTCGTCGGCCGGCGGTTCGTCCGCCATGCCGCAGAAACGGAACCCCGCCCTGTCCGTCCTGGTCCGGTCGGCCGCGCTCCAGGTGCCCGCGTACGCGCAGGTGCTCGGGCAGGTGGGGGAGCACGAGCGGGCGGCCGGGGCGTGGCAGGCGGAGTGGCTGCCCCTGCGCGAGGCGCTGCGCCTCACGGGCGGCGCGGCCGAGACCGCCGCCGAGCTGGTGACCGGGTTGCAGGTGTTCCCCGAGCGGATGCGGGCCAATGCCGAGCTGACCGGCGGCCGCCTGGTCGCCGAACGCCTCGCCGCCCACCTCGGACGCGAGGCACTGGCGCAGGCCCTGGCCGGAGACCGCCCGCTTCGGGAGGTTCTGGAGCAGACCGCGGCTGCGGAAGGACCGCTCAGAGCTCCCGGCGAGTTGCTCGATCCCGGGGCGTACCTGGGCGCGGCTCCGGAGCTCGTCGATCGCATTCTCGCCATCTACAGGGAGCAACCGTGAAACTCCACCACCGCATCGACGGCCCGGCCGACGCGCCGCTGCTGGTGCTCGGGCCCTCGCTCGGCACCACGATGGAGATCTGGCAGCCCCAGCTCCCCACCCTCACCGACTCCTGGCGTGTCCTCAGGTACGACCTGCCGGGCCACGGCGGTTCCGCACCCGCCGCGGCCGGGTTCACGATCGACGATCTGGCGCGGGCCGTACTGGATCTGGTCGAGACCGAGCGGTTCGCGGTCGGCGGGATCTCGCTCGGCGGCGCGATCGCCACCACGATCGCCACCCGCGCCCGCCACCGGGTCCGCAAACTGGTGTTGTGCTGCACGTCGGCCAAGTTCGGCGAGCCGGGACCCTGGCTGGGGCGGGCGGCGCTGGTGCGCGGCAAGGGGGTGGCGGCGCTGGTCCCGACGTTGAAGGCCCGCTGGTTCACCCCCGACTTCGACGGCCAGTGGGTGATGGACATGCTGGCGGAGGTGGACGCCAAGTCGTACGCCGCCTGTTGCGAGGCCATCGCCGCCTTCGACCTGACCCGCCGTCTGGGGGAGATCACCGCGCCCACCCTGGTGGTGGCCGGCTCCGAGGACCCGGCCACGCCGCTCGACCAGGCGCTCACGCTGGCCAACAACATCCCGGGGGCGTTCCTCACGGTGGTGCCGCGCGCCTCGCACCTGGCCAACGTGGAACGCCCGGACGCCGTGACCACCGCGATCGCCGGCCACCTGCTGAGCGACGACACCTCCGAGGGGTCTGGTGCGCCGAACGCGGACGAGCGGCTGGCGGCCGGGATGCGTACCAGGCGGGAGGTGCTCGGCGACGCGCACGTCGATCGGGCCGTCGCCGCCACCACCGACCTCACCCGCGACTTCCAGGAGTTCATCACCCGCTACGCCTGGGACGAGATCTGGAACCGGCCAGGGCTGGACCGGCGCACCCGCAGCTGCATCACCCTCACCGCACTCGTGGCCGGGGGGCACCTGGAGGAGCTCGCGATGCACGTGCGTGCGGCTTTACGCAACGGGCTCACGCGGGACGAGATCAAGGAGGTGCTGCTCCAGACGGCCGTCTACTGCGGGGTTCCGGCCGCCAACGCCGCCTTCGCGGTGGCCCGGCGCACGCTCGCCGACATCGATGCCGAAGGGCGCTGACCTTGGAGAATGCTTTAAGGTTGGCTGGTGGTCTTTGAGGAGGGATGGGCGGCTTCGCCCCTGCGGTGGCTGATGAACACGCTGGGCGACGCCCAGCTCGCCAGGATGGACCGCGACCCCGCGCTGGTGGCGGCGGTCGACCAGCACGCGGCGGTGCTGCGTGACGCGATCCCGTTAGACCGGGAGACGCTGGTCGACTACCTGCTGGGGTTCCTCGACGAGCTGCGGCACCGCGGCTGGGTCTTCAGCGGTGAGCCCGACCCGCCCGCGTTGCGGCTGACGGCGGTGTGCTGGCTGGCCCGCGAGCAGGGCTTCCTCGAAGACGGCCTCCCCGCCTGACGGCATGGGCTGAGCCGCACACCCGAGGCCGGGGCGGCCGCGTGACAGGGCCGGGAGGTCCGGCCCTGGTCACGGCGCTGAGCGCGAGGTCAGTCGGGTGGCAGGTCCGAGCGGTGCGCGCCGCCGCCCTCAGGGGTGGTGCGGATGGGCGCCGTCTCCTCGGCCATCGACCGGGCGTCCTCGCGCCCCCGCTGGTACGCCTCCGCATGTGCCCTGGCCTGCGGCGCCTCCTCCTCGATGCGTCCCAGCCAGCGTTCCCAGCGCTGCTGCATCGGCCGTACGAGCCCGCCGCCGAAGCCGATCGCCGCGATCGCCCCGAGGGTGGCGAGCACCGTGATCAGCACCGGAGTCGTGACGGTGGTGGCCACGCCGATCTGGTTGAGCGCGGCGATGATGCCCAGCGCCCAGATGAACACCGCCGCGGCGGCCGCCAGCCAGCGACCGTAGGACAACCCGCCGAGCATGCCGGCGAGGATGTCCCGGACGGCCTTGGCGATGGCGCCGGCCACCACGATGATCACGATGGCGACGATCGCCTTGGGCAGCCATTCCACCACGCCGTTCAGCAGCGTCGAGATCGGGTTCGGCCCGAAGACGCTGAAGGCTATCTGCAGGGTGACCAGCAAGATCGCATAGAAGACGATCCTGGCGAGCAGGCTGCTGGCGGTGTACCTGCTGTGTTCCAGCCAGCGCCGCACGCCGCTGCGCTCCACGACCCGTTCGAAGCCGACCCGGTCGAGCAACTTGTTGACGATCTTCTCCAGCGCCTTGGCCACGATCCAGCCGATGATGAGTATCACCAGCATCGCGATCAGCTTTGGAACGAACGTCGCTATCTGCCGCCAGGCGTCAGTTATGCCCTGGCCTATGTTGATGTCCACGGTTTCCTCCTCCGAGGAGCCAATGCAACGGCGCTACCCGTACTGAATCGGTATATGCACGCAGCGCCACCAAAAGCTCGCACATGGCGACATTTCACCGCGAGGTAGGGTGATCTTCGTGCATCGCAGCCGCGTCTACGCTCTCCTGATCGACACGCCCGCACCCGAGGCCGACCAGGCGGCGACCTTCTGGGCGGCGGCACTTGGAGCCACCGCGCGGCCGCTCCCGTCGGAGGAGCAGTTCATCTCGCTGCACGGAGCTCTTCCCGGGGTCATCGCGGCCGTTCAGGCGGTCGACGACAGCCCCCGGTTCCATCTCGACATCGAGACCGACGACGTGGAGGCCGAGGTCGCCCGGCTGGTCGCACTCGGCGCGGTCCAGGTGTCGCAGTGGCAGGAGTGCCGCACCCTGCGTGCTCCCGGCGGGCACCTGCTGTGCGTGTTGCCCGTGGAGACCGACCGGGAGACGTTCGAGGACGAGGCGAAGACCTGGCCATGATGCGTCCGCCTCCGTGGGACCCTTATGCCTCCTTCGCGGCCTTCAGGTGGGTGGCCGCGGCCTGTTCCAGGTGGGTGAGGTCGGAGGAGACGGTGGCGAAGGTGTAGCCCTCGGCCAGGCGCCGGGCGGCCTGCTCGCCCGACGCGTTGTGGATCCCGGCCGCGATCCCCGCGTTCGCGGCCGCCGTGCGGATCTTCTCCAGTGCCGCCTCGAACACGTCGGCGACCTCGGGGTCGTCCGGGAACCTGCCGCCCCGTTGTCGTGTAGGGCTCAGCCGCCCGGCTCGATCAGGCCCGACTCGTAGGCGACGATGACCGCCTGCACCCGGTCCCTCACCATCAGCTTGGCGAACACGTTGCTGACGTGCGTCTTCACCGTGTGCTCGCTCTGGCGGGGCTGGCCCCGCTGGGCCGGGTCGCCAGAACGAGGTCTCCCAGCGTCAGCCCTTGAGCCCGCTGAACGTCATGGTCGCCACGAACTGCCGCTGCGCCACCACGAAGGCGATGATGAGCGGCATCGTCGCCACCACGTTCCCCGCCATGAGCAGCGACCACTGCGTGTGCCTGGTGCCCTGGAAGTTGGCCAGCCCGAGCTGGATCGTGTACAGCTTGTCGTCGCTGATCGCGATCAGCGGCCAGATCAGGTCGTTCCACGAGCCCAGCAGGGTGAACACGGTGAGCGTCGCCAGGGCGGGCCTGGCCAGCGGCAACACCACCCGCCAGAACACCCCGAACGTCGAGCAGCCGTCGATGCGGGCCGCGTCCTCGAGTTCGGCGGGCAGCGACAGGAAGAACTGCCGCATCAGGAAGATCCCGAACGCCGACGCCAGCCACGGCACGAACGCCGCGGCCAGCGTGTCCACCAGACCGAGCCGGCTGAACATGATGTACGTCGGGATCATCAGCAACTGGGTCGGGATCATGATGGTCGCCAGGATCACCATGAACCCGGCCCCCCTGCCGAAGAACTTCAGCCGGGCGAAGCCGTACCCGGCCATCGAGCAGAGCAGCAGGTGCGAGACCACCGCGATCGCGGCCACGATGACCGTGTTCAGCAGCCAGCGCAGCGCCGACGACTCGGTGAACAGGCCGATGAAGCCGTCCAGCTGCAGCCGGCTCGGGATGAACCTGGGCGGGAACCTGTTGATGTCGCTGTCCGGCATGAACGCGGTCAGCACCATCTGCACCAGCGGCAGCGCGAACAGCAGGGCCACCGGCATCAGCAGCAGATGCCACGGGCTGAACGGCAGGCGTCTCATCAGAAGGCCTCGATCCTGCTGCGCCGGGAGTAGACGATCATCCCGACGGTGATGAGCATGGTCACGGCGAACAGCCCGTAGGCGACGGCCGAGCCGTAGCCGAACTTGGTGAGCTGGAAGGCCTGGGCGTAGACGTAGTACACGATCGTCTGGGTCGCGCCCAGCGGGCCGCCCCTGGTCGTGGTGAAGACCAGGTCGAACAGCTGCAACGCGGTGATCGTCTGCCAGATGGAGGTGAACACCGTGACGGGACCCAGCTGGGGCAGCGTGACGTGCCGGAACACCTGCCAGCGGTTCGCGCCGTCCATCCGCGCCGCCTCGACGACGTCCTTGGGGATGTCCTGCAGGGCGGCGAGGTACACGACCGTGGTGAACCCGACCTGGCCCCACAGCGCGATCAGGCAGATCACCAGCAGCGCCTGCGACTGGCTCTCCAGGAACTGCTGCTGCGGCAGGCCGAGCCCGCGCAGCGCGCTGTTGGCCGCGCCGTACTGGGGGTTGAAGACGAAGTTGGCGAGGATGCCGGTGGCCGCCGCCGACGACACGAACGGGATGAAGATGCACGTACGGTAGAAGCCGACCAGCCGGATCGGCCGGTTCAGCGCGACCGCGATGAGCATTCCGAGGAAGATCGACGACGGCACGAACACCACCGTGAAGAACAGCGTGTGCTCGACCGCCGAGATCAGGTCCGGGTCCTGGACCATGAGCTGGTAGTTCAGCCAGCCGATCGGTTTGGCCGGCGAGATCCCGTTCCACTTCTGCTGCGAGATGAGGAACGCCCAGACCGCCGGGAAGATCGACAGGCCGATGACGAGTGCGGTGGCCGGGCCCGCGAATCCCCAGCCGGTCAGGGTGCGGTTCAGCCACCGCACCCTGCCGGTCGGGAGTGCCACATGGCGCGGGCGCCGTCCGGCGAAGAGCAGCGACATCGTCAGCCGCCGGCCAGCGCCTGGGCCGACTTGGCGGCTGCCTGGTCCAGGGCGTCCTTGGGCGTGGCCGCACCCTGCAGCGCCTTGGCGATGGCCTCGCCGACGTGGGTGGACATCTCCACGTATCCGCTGACCGTGGGCCTGGCCTGCTTGGCGTTCGCCAGGTTGGCGACCAGCTTCTCCACACCGGGATAGGTCTTCACGTACTCCTGGTACGCGGGCAGCGACGTCTCCGAGGGGCGCAACGGCAGGTTGCCCTGGGCCAGGTTCCACTGGGCGTCGCCCTCGGCGGACGTCAGCCACTTGATCAGCTCGTACGACCAGTAGGCCTTGTTCGCGTCGCCGTTGTCGAACATGGCCCACAGGTCGGGCCCCGACACGGTCTGGTGGTCGCCGTTGGTGCCGGGCAGCATGGCCACCCCGTACTTGGTCTTCTTCTGCTTCAGTTGGAGCAGCTCCCACGGGCCCGAGATGATCATCCCGATCCGGCCGTCCTCGAACAGCGCCGGGTACCGCGCGTCGGTCTGGTCGAGGTAGACGCTCTTGTCGTCGATCGTCATCGCCCGCAGGAACTCCAGCGCGTCCACCCCCTGCTGGGAGTTGAACGCGGCCTTCTTCTGGTCGGGCGACAGGATCGCGCCGCCGCGCTGCCAGAGCAGCGGCCACAGGTGCCAGGTGGTGTCCTCCGTGCCGCTCACCGAGTAGGCGGTGCCGTAGACCTTCGCCGCCGGGTCAGTCAGCTTCTTCGCCGCAGCCCTGAAGTCGTCCCAGGACCACTCGTCGGTCGGGTACGGCACCTTCCTGGCGTCGAAGACCGACTTGTTGTAGAGCAGCGCGAGGTTATCCACGATCGCGGGGAAGCCGATGACCTGGCCGTTCGGCGTGACGGTGGCGCGGGCGGCGGCGGGGAACTCCTCCCACTTGACGGCCGGGTCCTTCACCTTGGCGGTGAGGTCCAGGGCCTTCCCCGACTCCTGGAGTTGCGACGCCCAACTCCCGAAAGCATAGGAAATATCGGGATAAACGCCGCTGGCGAAGCCCGCGGACAGCTTCTGCAAGAGATCGTCGGTGGTGGACGCGCCCGAGGAGACGTCAATGGTGACGTTGGGATGGGCCTGGGTGAACTTGGCCGCCAGCCCCTCCAGGATCTTCTCGGCGTCGGTGGTCTGGCCGGTCCACCAGGTGAGCGTCACCTTCGCCTGCGGGTCTGCCGTCCTGGCGCCCTGTTCCGGCGATCCTCCGCAGCCCGCGGCCGCCAGGACGATCGCCACGACCAGTGCTGTCGCGGTTCTTCTTCGCACGTGGATGCTCCTCCCGGATGTTGGAGCCAATCATGGTTACTTTCGAAGTCTTGTCAATAGCTTCGGAGAAACGCAAGGGTTGACAACCTTTCACAAATCCTGGGACTGTGCCGTGGTGTCCAGAACGACCTTCGATCTTCTTGTCGTGGGCGATGCCAACCCGGATGTGATCGTGTCGGGTTCGCCTCGCCATCCCGCCTTCGGCCAGCGTGAGCAGCTCGTGCCCGCGGCCGGCCTGGTGCTGGGCGGCTCGGGCGCGATCACCGCGTACGGCGCCGCCCGGCTGGGCCTGCGCACGGCGTTCGTGGGGCGGGTGGGGGACGATCCCGCGGGAGCCTTCGTCCTGGACTCTCTGCGGAGCGGGGGTGTGGACGTGTCCGGCTGCGCTGTCGATCCCGGCGATCCCACCGCGATGACGGTGGTGCTGGTGGACGGCGACGACCGGGCCATACTAACCGCCCCAGGCTGCCTGGACCGCCTCGGACCTGCGGATGTGCCGCCCGGGCTGATCGAGCGCGCCGCGCACGTGCACGTCTCGTCGTACTTCCTGCAGCCGCAGCTGGCCGCGGGCCTGCCCGGCCTGTTCGGCATGGCGCGGGCCGCGGGCGCCTCCACCTCGCTCGACACCAACGACGACCCGGCCGGCCGGTGGGCGGGGCTCGATGAGGTGCTCCCGGTCACCGACGTGCTGCTGCCCAACGAGGCCGAGGCCCTGGCCATCTCGGGGACCGCCGACCTGGGCCAGGCACTACGAGAGCTGGCCGCCAGAGGGCCGCTACCGGTCGTCAAGCGCGGTGAGCGCGGCGCGCTCGCCTTCGCCGACGGCGAGTTGGTCGAGGCGCCCGCCTGGCCCGCGACCGTGGTCGACGCCGTCGGCGCCGGCGACAGCTTCAACGCGGGCCTGCTCGCCGCGCTCCTGCGCGGCCTCCCGCTCCGGCGCAGCCTGGCCGTGGCCGTGGCCTGCGGCACCCTTTCCACCCGCGCCGCCGGGGGCACCGCGGCCCAGCCCACCTGGGAGGAAGCAATTTCATGAAGAAGATCGTGTTCGTCGGGGCGGGAAGCGTCGTCTTCACCCAAGGGCTGCTCGCCGACCTCGTCAAATTCCCGGAGCTGCGGGGCTCGCACATCGCCCTGCACGACATCGACGCCGAACGCCTCCAGGTGGCCGAGGCCGTCGCCCGCCGCATCACGGCCGGCGCGGTCACCGTCACCGCCCACCTCGACCGGCGCGAGGCGCTCGACGGGGCCGACTTCGTGATCAACATGATCCAGGTCGGCGGCTACGACGCCACGGTCACCGACTTCGAGATCCCCGCCAGGTACGGGCTGCGCCAGACGATCGCCGACACGATCGGCGTGGGGGGCGTGTTCCGCGCGCTGCGCACGTTCCCCGTGCTCGACGCGCTGGCCGCCGACATCGCCGCGGTGTGCCCCGACACGCTGCTGCTCAACTACACCAACCCGATGGCGATGAACGTCTGGTACCTGTCCGGCAAGGTCAGGAACGTGGTCGGGCTCTGCCACTCGGTCTACTGGACCATGCGCGGGCTGGCCGAGCTGGTGTCCGTGCCGTACGAGGAGATCTCGTACGTGGCGGCCGGCGTGAACCACCAGGCGTGGGTGCTGCGTTTCGAGCGCGACGGGGAAGACCTGTACCCGCGCCTCGACGCCGACGATCCCGAGTTGCGGCGGCGGGTGCGGGTGGACATGTACCGGCGGCTCGGCTACTACCCGACGGAGACGAGCGAGCACTCGGCCGAGTACGTCCCCTGGCTGATGCACCACGACGCCGAGCTCGACCGGCTGCGCATCCCGGTCGGGGAGTACCTCCGGGTCAGCGAGGAGAACCTGAACGAGTACAAGCGCACCCGCGACCTCGTACGGCACGGCGGCGAGCTCGACATCGCCGGGACCGACGAGTACGCCCCGCAGATCATCCACAGCATCGTCACCGGCACCCCGCGCGTCGTCTACGGCAACGTCGTCAACGACGGGCTGATCTCGAACCTGCCGCACGGCTGCGTGGTCGAGGTCCCCTGCGCGGTCGACGCCACCGGCGTCCGGCCCACCGCGGTCGGCGCCCTGCCCCCGCAGCTCGCGGCGCTGAACCGCAGCTACGTGAGCGTCAACGAGCTGACGGTACGCGCCGCGCTCGAAGGCAGGCCCGAGCACGTCAGGCACGCCCTGATGATCGACCCGAACACCGCCGCGTCGCTCCCGCTCGAGGACATCTGGCGGCTGGCCGACGACCTGACGCGCGCCCACGGCGACCTGCTCCCGGAGGCCCTGCGGCTCTAGCGGGCGATCTCGACCTCCAGCCCCTTGTCACGCAGCGAGGTGACGCATTCCGGATCGGCCGACTCGCCGGTGATCAGCAGGTCGATCTCGCCGATCGCGCAGATCGGCGCCATCTCCACCACGCCCAGCTTCGACGCGTCCGCGACCAGGATCTTCCTGGTCGCGGCCCGGAGCATGCGCTGCTTCATCTCCGCGTCGGGCAGGCTCACGTTGGTCACGCCGCCCACGGGGTCGACCCCGCCGCAGCCCAGGATGACGGTGTGGGCCCGGATGCCCTCCAGCAGCTTGCCGCCCAGCGGGTCGACCAGCGAGTGCTGCTGGCGCCGCAGGCTGCCGCCGGTCACCACGACCGACAGCCGGGGCAGCGCCGGCTCCAGCTCCAGCGCCGTACGCAGCCCGTTGGTGAACACGGTCACCTCGGTCAGGTCGGAGCGCGCGACCAGCTCCCTGGCCACGTAGGCGGTCGTCGTGCCCGCCCCCATCAGCACGCTCTCACCCGAGCTGACCAGGCGCGCCGCGACCTTCGCGATGAGCGACTTCTCCACCGCCGCCGTGCCCAGCGACAACTCGAATGACGGCTCGACGTGCTGCGCGGGCGCGGCCGACACCGCCCCGCCGCGCACCCGGCGTACCTTGCCCTGCTCCTCCAGCGCGTCCAGGTCCGCGCGGACCGTCACGCTGGACACCCCGAACGCCTCCGCCAGCTCCGCGACCCGCGCGAACTCCTGCTCGGTCAGCAGGGCCAGCATCCGGTCGCGCCGCACCTCGGTCGGCATCGACTCGATCATGTACGGACCGCCTGCGGCAGCAGGTCGCCGTGCGCCTCGATCAGCTCGTCGCAGAGTGCCTCGATGGCGGGCAGCGGCAACGTGGCCGCCGTGTTCGGGTCGAGCATCGCCGCGTGGTACACGTGCCCGCGGTCGCCGTCGAGCACCGCGCGCACGGTCAGCTCGACCACGTTCAGGAACGTCCGGTTGAGGGCGACCAGCTGGACGGGCAGGTCGCCGACGGCCCGCGGGCGCATCCCGTCGGCCCCGAACAGGGCCGGCACCTCCACGCAGCACCCTTCGGGCAGGTTGCCGATCAGGCCGTGGTTGGCCACGTTGACGTAGACCTCGTTCTCCTCGCCGGTCAGCAGCGCGAGGATCACCGCGGCCGCCGGCTCCTGGTGCTGCCATCTGATGAGCAGCGGGTGGCCCGCGGACAACGCGCGCCGGGTCTCCTCGTACAGGTGCAGGCTCTTGCCGACGCGGCGCAGGTATTCCTCGACCGGCACGCCCAGCCTGCTGGTCTCCTCGGCGTGCCGCATGATCCAGGGCACGTATTCCGCGGCGTGCTCGCTCGACTGCGTGGGGAAGTAGCCGAACTTCCGGTAGAGCTCCGCGCGTACGTGCCGCCTGAGCTGCGGATCGGACGCCAGCACGGCGTCGAGGTCGGGGTAGAGCGAGCGGCCCTCGGCCTCGAACCGCAACAC
This sequence comes from Nonomuraea marmarensis, assembly GCF_043197025.1. NCBI lineage: Bacteria > Bacillati > Actinomycetota > Actinomycetes > Streptosporangiales > Streptosporangiaceae > Nonomuraea > Nonomuraea marmarensis. The sequence continues at coordinate 143,045 of NZ_JBICRM010000016.1, read as the reverse complement.
GAACGACTGGTGGTTGAGCCCGGCGCTGAGGAAGGTCACCTCGTCCTGCCCGCGCCCGACCAGATCCGCCAGGTAGGCGTGCGTGTCGCAGACCGAGTGACACAGCCCGGCGAACCGCTCGAAACCCGTGGCCTCGTGCACCGCCCAGCCGGTCATCGCCATCGGGTCGCTGGTGCTCAGCAGCCAGGCGTCCGGGCATTCGACGGCCATCTCGGCGGCCAGCCGCACCAGCACCGGGATCGTGCGCAGGCCGCGGAAGACGCCGCCGATGCCGATCGTGTCGCCGATGGTCTGGCGCAGGCCGTACCTGTGGGGGATCTCGAAGTCGCGCAGGGTCGCCTCGAACCCGCCGACGTCGAGGTGGCTGACCACGAAGTCGGCGTTCCTGAGCGCCTGCCGCCGGTCGAAGACGCTGCGGATCTTCGCGTCCGCGCCCGCCTCGGCGTCGAGCGCGCGCACCAGCGTCTCCGTCGTCGCGAGCCGGCCGGGGTCGTCGTCGTTCAGCACGATCTCCAGCTCGCCGCGGAGCGGGGGCGCCAGCACGAGGGTGGACACGACGCGGCGCGTCAGCTCCACATCACCGACCCCGATGAAGACGATCCGCGCCATCCACGAAGTATTACACGCCCATGCGGTGCTCAGAGTTATCGGTTTCCAGAAGTTTCCCGGCAAGTATGAGCGTGGCCGGCACATGAGGCGACACCGTCCGCTGATTGCGCGGGAGCTCGTCCGCCTACCAGGGGAGCGGCCGGCCGTCGCGGAAGAAGCCGCCGGTCGGACCGTGGTCGGGGAGGGTGGCGGCCCAGACGATGCCCGACGCGCCCTCAGCGACCGGACGGCCGCCGGGGCCGCCCATGTCGGTGGCCACCCACCCGGGGCAGATGGCGTTGACCAGGATCCCGTCGCCGCGCAGTTCGGCGGCGAGCATCCGGGTCAGGGCGTTGAGCGCGACCTTGGTGGTGTTGTACGCCGGGGTGCCGCCCCCCATGCCGGCCAGCGAGGCGGCCTCGCTGGAGACGTTGACGATCCGCGGGTGCTCGCTGTTGCGCAGGAGCGGGAGCAGCGCCTGGATCAGGCGCCACGGGCCGTACAGGTTCGTCTCGGCGGCCTCGCGCACGACGTCCAGGTCGGCCGAGGAGGCCCGCTGCCAGGAGTCGTAGGCGATGGCCGCGTTGTTGACCAGGACGTCCAGCCGGCCGTAACGCTCACTGACGGCGGCGGCCACGCCGGCGATGTCGTCGCCGGAGGTGACGTCGAGCCGCAGCGACTCGACCCCGAGCTCCTTGGCCGCGGCCTCCGGGGAGCGGGCGGTGAGCAGGACGGTGTGGCCGAGCGCCGCCAGTTGCCGGCAGACCTCCCGGCCGATCCCGCGGTTGCCGCCGGTCACCAGCACGATCACGGAACTCATTCTGGCGCGGGGCTGCGGTTCACGTCCAATTGGACAAAATCTTCAAGACCGGGGCCGCCTTCACCGCAGGCGCCTCGTCGGCGGCACCAGATCGCAGCGGCCTTTCCGGATTCTGTCAATACGCCACTCAGGATGGGCCTCCGCGATACGGTGGAGGCCCATCTCAGGCTCAGCGCAGGCCGACGGCCCTGATCACCGTCTGGGTGACGGTGTTGCCGGCCGAGTCACCCGCACTTGCCCTCAGGGACACGAACGACGCCTTCTTCGGGGCGTCCAGCCGGCACCGCCCGTCGTGGCCGCACGTGGACCGCTGCCAGGTCTTCCCGTCGTCGTAGGACAGTTCCAGCGTGATCGGGCCGATCCGGCCGGCCCCGACGGCGTCGGGCAACGACGTGGCGGAGACGGTCAGTGCGGCGTTCCTCGCCACCTTGCCCGCGTCGTCGGTGGTGATGCCGTACTCGAGTTGCGGCAGCGGGAGGACCGCCTGGGCGTCGTCCGCCGGGGCCTTCGAGCTGAAGGCCCATTCCGTACGGGTGGTGGAGGAGTACGGGCTGACCGACGCGTCCCGGCTGTTCTGCACGACCAGCCGGTAGGGCAGCTTGCCGGTGCCCGGCGCGGTCCCGCCGACCACGGTGCCCGTCCCCTGCGCCAGTCGCGTCTCGCCCTGGTACAGGGTGAGGGTCTGCTGAGTGCGCTGGTAGTCCATGGACATGCCGACGTGGTCGGAGCCACCGTAGCCGGGGACGTCGAAACTCAGCCGGCTCCCGCTCCGGCTGGGCAGCTTGTAGTTGTCGTTCAGGTGGGGACGCTCGATCGGCTTGAACCACTCCTGGGACTGGGTGCTGCCGGGCCGGTAGGAGACCCTGGGCTCGATCTCGTAGATCAGCCCGTCGACGTAAGCCTCCTGTCCCCAGGTGTAGTCGCCGCCGGTGGAGACCCAGTCGACGCGTTGCCCGTTCACCGGCTCCCGCATCGTGGTGCCGATGCCCCAGTTGGAGTAGGAGGGCCAGTCGAAGCGGTACTCGCCGCCTCCCAGCGTCGGGTCCGGGCTGTCGAAGGTGACGTCCACCCGCGCCAGGTTCTTCGGGCCGCCCTGCACGACCAGGTCGGACGGGATCTCGTTGTGCCAGGTCCGCATGAGGTCGTAGACGTACGGGCTGACCGGCTGCGAGTCGACCCTGAGCGTGCTCCTGCCGTCGCGGACCTGCTGGATGAGCTTCTCGCCTTCGTCGGTGCTGAGCAGCGCGACGTCGATCGGGGCGGGAGTGAACGGATCGAGGCTGTACGGGCGGATCTGCCGTCCCGCCTGATCGTTCTCGACCAGCAGGAGCTTGGCGCCCGCCTGCGCGGCGGCCGTCGCCTGGTCGGCGTCGCCGACCGCGCTGTTGCGGCGTACCACCACGACCTTGCCCCGCGCGTCGAGCCCGGCGTAGTCCGCGCTCGCGCCGTCGCCCGCGAAGACGGCGGGCAGGTCGTAGTGGCCCTGGGGCAGCGGCGTGAGCCAGTCCTGCCGCAGCACGTCGGTGAAGTCGGTCGTGCGGGTGGAGACGCTCAGCGCGGGAAGTTCCTTGCGCCACCGGGCGGCCAGATAGAAGTCGCCGTGGGTCACCTTGGCCGCCGTGGGCTGGGCCCAGAGGCTGTCGTAGCTGGTCTGGGTCTCCATGTAGTCGCGCCAGGACGCGCCGCCCATCGAGCGGTCGTACTCCAGGCGCTGGTACGTCACCTCGGTCTTCTGCGGCGTGGTCATGTCGACCCGGCGGATCTTCGCGGCGTCGAGTGTGACGGTCGTGTCCCGGTCCATGTTGACGTCGGGGTCGCCGAGCAGCGCCATGCCCAGCGAATGCGGGCCGTGCACGCCTCGCACGTCCTTGAAGGACATCACCGAGTACACGTCGCCGGGCAGGTACACCTGGCCCGTGCCTGATTCGTCGATGATGAAGAACTGGGGGTCGTACTCACCCGACTTGAGGACCTCGACGACACCCCGCATGGGCTTGCCCTGTGCGTCCTTGAGGATCATGGTCAGCTTGTGCGCCACGTCGCCCAGTGACACGGCGGTGTGCGCCGCCAGGTTTCCGGCCGGGTCGGTCGCCAGGAGCTGGCCGCTGTAGCGGGCGTTCCCGGTCGCCGGGGAGCCGTCGATCGTGACGGTGACCTGGGCGGTGCCGTGCGCCGGCACGACGACCCGGTCCGCGGACAGCCGGAACACGCCCGCGGGCGCGTTCGGCGCCTCGACGGCCAAGCTGAGGGTGACCTCGGAGCCGGTGGTGTTGGTGTAGGTCACCGGGCGCTGGACCGCGCCGGAGCCGTCCGCCGTCACCTGTCCGGCGTAGGCGGTCGCCGAGGCGAAGACGCCCGCGTGCGCGGCCGCCGCGACGTCCAGCCGGCCGCTGCCGCCCTGGAACGCGTCGTACGCAGGGGTGCGCAGGGAACTACTGGTCAGCAGGTCCTTGAGCTGGCCGCCGGTCAGCTCCGGGTGGACGGCGGCCAGCAGGGCCGCGGCGCCCGCCACGTGCGGGGTGGCCATGGAGGTGCCGCTGAGCGTCTGGTAGGCGCCCTCGCCCTCGGGGGCGTACTGGGAACGCGCCGCGAGGACGTCGACGCCGGGGGCGGTGATCTCCGGCTTCAGCGCGCCGTCGCCGACCCGCGGGCCCTGGTTCGAGAAGAACGCCACGGAGTCCGTGGAGTCGACCGCGCCCACGGTCAGCGCCGCGTCCGCCGCTCCGGGGCCGCTGATGCTGTAAGGGGAGCCGGTGTTGCCCGCGGCGACCACGAACAGCGCCCCGGTCTGGGCACTGAGGCGGTTGACCGCCTCGCTCTGCGGGTCGGTGCCGTCCGACGGGGTGTCGGAGCCGAGGCTCATGTTGATGACCTTGGCGTGCTGGTCGATCGCCGCCCACTCCATTCCGGCCAGCACCCAGGAGTCCAGCCCGGAACCGGTGTCGGACAGCACCTTGCCGATGTGGAGTTCGGCGCCGGGTGCGACGCCCTTCTCCCGGCCGTCGGAGGCCGCACCGGTGCCCGCGATGGTGGACGCGACGTGCGTACCGTGGCCGTTGTGGTCCTCCACGTCCTCCTCCGGCACGAAGCTTTTCGTGGTGGCTAAGCGGCCGGCGAGGTCCGGGTGCCCGGTGTCCACGCCGGTGTCGAGCACGGCGACGGCCACGCCCTGCCCGGTGTCGCCGCCCGCCCACACCTGGGGGGCGCCGATCTGGGCCGTGGTGTCGGCGAGGTCGGCCTTGACGGTGCCATCCAGCCAGATCCGCGCGATGCCGCCGCCGAAGGCCGGCTTCGCACTCGCCCGGGCGGCCGGCGGGGCGGCGGTGACCGCGCTCCAGAAGTCCGCGGACCGGGCCCGGTCCTCGGTGACTGCGGCGCCCTGGATGCTGCTGAGGTCCCGTACCCGGGTGGCGCCCGGGGGCGGAGCGCTCGCGCGCAGGCCGTTCTGGGCGTACGAGACGATCAGCGGCAGCCGGTCGCGGTGCGCGTCGTCGTACCCGTCGGCGACGAGGTCACTGATGTTGAACAGCCGCCGGTCCAGGATGCCTTGGGCCACGTACGGGAGGACGGAGTCGGGGTAGACGTAGAGATCGCCCGCCGTCTCCATGACGCGGGCCTGGGCCGGCGATCCGCCGGGGCCGCTGACGACGACCGTGCCGCCGGACTGTCCCGGTTCGGGGGACTGGCGGGTGGTGACGACGTCCCCGGTGATCAGCGTGACCGAGTGACTGCCCGGGGGCACATCTGGGGAGGGGGTGTCTGCCAGAGCGGTGAGTGGACTGGACAGTGCGAGCACTAAAGCGCCGGCGATCGCCGGCACGCTCCAGCGTCGGTGTAGTTGCTTCAACGGTTTCCCTGCAATTGATCGACAGTTCGCGAGGATTGTCGCGAAACAGCCTTGCGGCACACCCGATGGGGGGCATGCCGGATTCTCGCAGCGAAGCCTGTCCTCGTGACCCGTCTTCATAGTGATCTTCGCCACGCCGCCGACGCCCTCGACGTTCGTCCTGCCTCGGCACGATCGCACGCTGCGACCGGACTGGATGCGCAAGATCGCAGGTGAACGGCTTGGCGTCGAGCCGGTCGAGGTCGACTGCGGCCATTTCCCGCATGTCTCGCGCCCCCATCGGCTGGCCGACATCCTTGAGCAATACCCGGTGGATTGACCTCATTCGCGACGGGCCACCGGCAACCCGCTGCCCGACGTCCAGGTGACCGTGACCGCGGCGGACACCGGCCTGCGGATCCCGCAGGGTGACCGTCCCGCCCCAACCGAAGGGCTCCCCTCCGTGCACGGTGACCGTCTCTTCGACGGCGGCGTCGAGCAGGAGGCCACGCAGGAGTCCGACGCCTGGCCCCAGCAGAACTGCCGGGCCGCGGCGGAGAAACAGCTCGGGTTCCGTAACGGAACCGGCGAAGCCACGTACAGGTCCCCGGTCGAGCCGGTGTCCGGTTGCTCCAGGAACGTGTCATCGCCGGGCCTGCGCCGAGGCGTGCAAGGCCATGGCGGCCATGCGGGCCTGAGAGCCCGCCCAGCCGGGTCCCGGCCGGCGCCTTTCCCGATCACCGCGAAAGGCGCCGGCCGGCTGCTCCGCCGCGATGTTCGCCTGGCGGGCGGCGACGACGGTGGGCGCTGCGCCCGGCTCTCCACGCATTATCAACAGATTCTCAACAACCGCGCGGTTAACGTCGCTGAATGGGAGGTACCGGAACGGAGGGACGAGATGAGCTCCTGGCGGCCACTGCGTGACAACGTGGGCTCGGAAATGCGGTTGCTCACCGTTGAATTGCGTACCCTAAAAGACCGGACGGGGTTGAGTCTCGAAGCCCTGGCGAAGAAAACTTCCTGCAGCACATCGTCGTGGAGTCGCTATTTGAACGGCCAGACACTTGCCCCGCGTGATCTGGTCGCCGCGCTCGGTGTATTTGCTGATGCGGATCAGCCGCGGCTAATGGCGCTGTGGGAACTGGCGGACTCCTGCTGGTATCAGCAGACCCCAGGCGAACAGAAGTGTGCTGATACCAACCCCGGCGTTTCTGATGGCGGCAGTTGGCGTCTTGTCGTGGTCGCCGGCGCGGTAGCGGCGGTGTTCATCGGGATAGCGGCATATTTCTGCCTACGGGGCAGGCACAGAGCAGGCATGACGCCGCATCACCCCCGAGTGCGACGCCATGCCTGATCCTTCACCGACAGGTCCCTCGGTCGGCGTCTGCCAAGGCACCCGGGGTCAGCAACTCACGGTCTTCTGGTAGAACCCGGTGTACCTGTGGGTGAAACTCCTGCCTGGCGACAAGCTCTTGCACGAGGAGTCGCGGCCGGCGCGGATGATCACCTTGGCGCGTACGTAATAGCGGCAGTTGTTGGTGACCTTGACCATCTTGGTGTATGAGATGATCCCCGTCTTGGTGTGCACGCAGCCAGGAAGGGCGGCCTGCGTGCTGATGGCCTCGACCGCGGCGGCCTGCGCAGGCGAGGCCGCGAGCAAGCCGATGCCTGCGACGGCGGCCGTGGCCAGCGCGGCGCGGATTCTGAATGACATATTCAGCCTTTCGTTCGGTGCTGACCCGCAAATCGTCACCGCGCGCCGACACCCTCCGCCAGAGGCCGCCGCCGATGCGGGACGTTCTGGGATGACCTGGCCGGCTACCTGCGCGGACACGAGCCTGCCCGGGACATTCCGGGTCGTGAATCGAAGAGAGCATGGAAAGCCGCCGAGGCTCATCGATGCGATCGGCCCTGCCCGGCAGTGGCTGGACATCCCCGTACCCACCCCGCCGAAGCGGGCAGGAACGGGTCTCGGCGTTCCTCGCTCCTGCGAGTTCGATGCCGTGGGCGTGTCTCATCCGTACGTCACCTTCGCAGGCCCGTACGTGAAATCGGAGATACGCGAGCACCGGGCCGCGCGGTCATGAAAGTGGCCCCCGCCAGTTGCCCAGTTTGGCGGGGGCCGGTTCCCTGGCGTCGGCGGCAGGGCCGTCATCCGGAACGGCATCACCAGGGACGGAAACGACCAGCCAGGGTGTGACCCTGCGGGGAAGGCGCACGGCCGGCCGTATACGGTTCGTGGGACGTCTAGGACGCCCGTCTCTCCTGCGCGCCTCTGGGCGTGGCGAGGTCGAGCAGGTATGCGCGCCATACCTCCTGTGCGCGGGCGCGCGCCTTTTCCTGTGCCTGCTCGCGCGGTTGTTCGCAGGAGACGCCGAACACCTCGCTCGGCAGGGTGATGCCGTTCCGGCCCACAAGGTGGATGTGCAAGCCGAACTCGTGCTTGCGGTCAACGAGGGAGAAGATTTGGCGCAGCCCGACCCAGCCGATCTCCCGGAAAAGGGACCCGGGTGAGCGCGCCCATTCGATCTCGGGCAGGTTGTCAGTGCGCTGCTGCGCACCCTTTTTCGTCGTCATGAGAGCTCCGGGGACCTCACACGACGCTCTCAGTGGAGAGCCATTTGCCGTGACTTCCCCCGATCTCGACAGGTGGCAACTTGTCGAAATGGCCCTTGCCTACCGCGTAGGTGAAGAGTTGCCAGTTGACCAGCGTCGTGATGATCGGCTTTGGCTGCTTGCGCGGCTCGTCGATGGTGAACATCACGAGGTTGCCGAATGTCTTCGGCTGGTATTCGTTGGTGCGCAACGCGTTCAGGAACCGCGCCCATGCCTCCGGGGACACTTCGGCAAAGTGTTCCGGGTTGGACAGCTCGCACACGTGGACGCTCTTGAAGCAGGCGAGTTGGCGCGCGGCGACGCAGTTGCCTTGGCTGTTGCCGGCGATGATCCATGGGCCGGTCTCGCGGACCTCTGACGCTGCGGTGTTCACCATGAGGGTGCCTCTCCGGCTGGGATGCGGCTTGTGTTGGGCCGCAGCTCCAGCACTCCGTTCGCTTCGGCTAGTTCGAGGTAGCGCGCAAACCCCAAGCCGCCGCCCGTGCGCTCGGCGCCGCCGCGTGCGAGCATCTGACCGAGGTACCCGGCACGCGTCCAGGTCCACGCCGGTGGCGGCTGGATGGGCGGACCGATCTCGTCAAGCTCTGCGGGCGTTGGGGGGATGTCTGACCATGCGGCACTGTCGTGCCGATGCGCGGGGGCCGTCTGTCCTGCGGGCATGCTTCGACCGTAGAAGCGAACGCTTACACAGCTCGAAAAGTTGCCCAAGTTTGCCCACTCACGGGGGCAAAGCCTCAGTCGCTTGGAGGATCAACCTCTCTGCCGACTGGCCGACAACGGCGAGAGGGAACAACCTCTCCCACGCGGACACGTACATGGCGATCTCGTCGGGCTGCACTATCGTCAGGTAGCCAGACACCAGTTCCACGTTCACCTGAGCAAACTCGGTCATCGTGAACGATTCCTCAGGCCACACGCCCCACCCGCTGACTGTACGGTCAGCGGTCCGAGGGATAACCGCGATCAACACCGAGGGCATCAACATCACCGCCAGCAGATGCCGGAGCTGCTCCGCATGAACGGCCGGAGGTGTGGTCCGATACCACAGCACGCTCTCTTCCAGCAGGAACACGAAGCGGGCGTCCGACCGGTGCAAGACGCGACGGCGCTCCATCCGCTCCGCAACCGCCCCGGCAACGTCGTCGACCTCGATGGCCTGCTCATGCTGGACGGCCTCCAAGGCCGCCATGGTGTAACCCTCCGTCTGGAGAAGGCCAGGGATGACCTTGTTCGAGTACACCCGCATCAGGCGCGCACGCTCGTACCGCTCCCTGACCGACTCCTGCGCACCCTTCAGTCCGCGTCGGTGGAGCTGCTTGTACGTGACCCACATTCCGGCCGCCGCGCGTAGCTCGGCCAGCAACTCCTCGGTGCGCCCCGGTGACACGTTGCAGGCTCGGCACCAGGCGCGCAGATCCTCGGGCGAGATCGGACGGGCGGCATGTTCGATCTTGGAGACCTTCGAGACGCCATGCCACCCCGCCAGCTCGGCCAGCTTGCGGCCGGTCAGACCAGCGTCCTCACGGATCTCGCGAAGTTGGTCGGCCAGGCGTTGCCGCGCGGCTTGGGCGCTGGAGGAGGGAGAGGGGGATGACGCCATGGTGGAGGATCTTGATATCCGATCTGAGCTACGTCGGTTGGTACTGCTGATGCGGGGTCGCCCGTTCCCAGATCTGCTCGAATATGGCGATGCACCGATTGACCAGGTCCGGATCATTGGTGAACTGATCTTCGTCGGTGTCTATTCCCGCGCCAGAGTTGAAATTGAAGCAGATCACTTTCCCGTCGAACATCCAGAAGTCCGTGCCGGGCAGCATCAGGTCGAACGCCTGGCGGCGCGGAAGCCAGCGTACTTCCTCCCCGGCTTCTACGTTTTCGTCGGTGATCATGTGTTCCCAGCGGATGTAGTCGCTGATCGGCTCGGACACTACCCGTGCGCGGCGTATGCGGACCCCGCGCCCCACTGCCTCGTGGACCGTGTCCGTCCAGCCATGTCGGTCGTAGCGGCCTGAACCGCCAGCGAGAAAGTCTTGGAACGCCGGATGGCTGGGGTCGTAGGTGTCGCGCGTCTCCAGGTGGACAGCCGAGTGACGGGCTCCGCGAATCATGTCTCTGATCGTCGTCGGCCCGTGTCCAACACGACCGGCCTCGAAGGTGCCCGCCACTGCTTCGGCGATGATCGGCCTCATTCTGCCCGGCTGCCGGACAACTGCCTCATCTGCTCCGATGGGACTGTGCTTCGCGATCTTGGCCAGCAGTGTCGGATCGGTGACGAGCTTTCCCTGAAAGAAGATCCTTTCCGTCTCGTCATCGACGAACACGGCACAGCACTTGTCGTCCGGCGAGTTGGGGTCCATGCCGACGAAGTGGAATGCCATCGCTTCACTCCTCGCTCGGGTTTGCCCGATGTTGCCCCGCAACTGCTGAGCCTGAACGCTGGCGGAGGGACAGTCAAGGGATGGTGTCCAGGATCGGATTCGAGGGGGTCAGCACAACGCCGGCACCGCTGACAACAGCCGTGATCGGCCCGGGAGAACAAGAAGCCCCAGGCTCTCGGCAGGTGCCGTGAGCTGGGGCTTGACTCCTGTTGACCAGGTCGGAGTGGACGATACTGGGATTGAACCAGTGACCTCTTCCGTGTCAGGGAAGCGCTCTCCCGCTGAGCTAATCGTCCGTATTGAGTTGGAGAACTCAGAGCGGAAGACGGGATTCGAACCCGCGACCCTCACCTTGGCAAGGTGATGCTCTACCACTGAGCCACTTCCGCATGGCGCCGCACTTACTGTAGCGGATCCCGAAGGGTCCACCGATCATCGAGGTGGAGACGGGATTTGAACCCGTGTAGACGGCTTTGCAGGCCGCTGCCTCGCCTCTCGGCCACTCCACCAGGAGTCTTGCTCCGAGCGGAAGACGGGATTCGAACCCGCGACCCTCACCTTGGCAAGGTGATGCTCTACCACTGAGCCACTTCCGCGTGAATCCCGGGCGCGACGTGCGCCGAGGCCACGGGAAAACCATATCGTCTCCGCGGAGTGCCCGTGCGCAGGGAGAGGTCCGTGGGGTTGATTCACCGGATCACGCGTACGTCCTTGGCCATCACGAACATCACCCGGTGCCCGAGCTGGATCTGGTGATAGTGAATCCGGCCGGTCGTGGTGACGTGTCTGGCGGGGTTGAAGGCTTTCGCGGAGTAGTAGGAGGCGGTGACCGTACCGCCCAGGGCGTAGGACTGGCCGGGGGCGATCTTGTACTTGAGCGGGGTCAAGGGCTGGGAGGAGGCGCTCGTGTACGCGGACTTCTCGGGGTACGCGCGGCCGTACACCTTGACCTTGGACGTCAGGGGAGTGACCAGCGGGCCTTTGGCCGGGATGGCGGTGGGGGCGGAGGCCGGGTTGTGGAACCAGGCCTTCTGGCCCAGATACCAGATGGCCGTCCAGTCGCCCTGTCTGGCCGCGACGGCGTAGCGCTGGCCGGTGGAGGCGCGGGCGCTGTGGTCGTACACGCTGTACGTGCTGGGTTTGCCCGGGTGTTTGCCCAGGTCGGTGACCAGGGGGGAGGTCTCGCTCGGCTCCTTGTGCAGCCAGACGGTGGCGGCGCCGTGCTCAGGGCAGGGCTGGGCGGGCTTGGTGGTCACGCAGCCGGTGAAGCGGGGGCGGTGGGTGTTGTACGGCGGGCGGATGATGATGGAATCACCGTTCTTGGCGGGCTTGAACGGCTTGCCCATGAGGTCGAAATAGTGGGCCCAGTCCCAGTACGGGCCGGGGTCCTCGTGCATTCCGGCGACCGTTTGGGGACTGGTGCCGGGTACGTTGTCGTGACCGAGGATGTGGGCGCGGTTAAGAGGGATGTCGTATTTGTCGGCCAGATATTTCACAAGTTTGGCTGATGAACGGTACATCGCCTCCGTGTACCAGGTGCCCCCTTTGGCCAGGTAGCCCTCGTGCTCGATGCCGATTGAACGCGTATTGATGTCCCAGTTGCCCGCATGCCAGGCGATGTCTCTCGTCGGTACGTGCTGGGCGACATGTCCGTCACGTGAGCGGATCGTGTAGTGCCAGCTCACGTATTTCGGGTTGCGGATCATGGCTGGGATGCCCTGGTAGGTGCCCTCGGTGTCGTGGATGACGATGTAGTCGACGGATCGGTCCCTGCTCAGACGGTCGTGGTTGCCGTAGTCCCGGTGCTTCTTCTTGCCGAAACGTTCGTGGGCGGCGGGCATCCATTCGCAGGCCAGGGAGTCGGGGCACTCCGCCTGCCCGCCGGGCGGCGATCCGAGTTCGCCGGTCGCTTCGAGTTGCCCCGCCTGCCCGCCCTCTCCGATGACGGAAAGCGGAGACTGCCCGTCGGTGTCTGTCTGGTCGTCCGTATGGGTCTCCTCGCCTGTGGCGGTCTGCGGGTCGTCGTTGGTCTGCTCATTGGTGGCGGGTGGTGCGTCGGTGTCGGTCTGCTCGTTCGGGATGGGCTGCGGGTCGGTGTCGGTCTGCTCGTTGGGGACCGGCTGTGCGTCGGTGTCGGTTTGCGTGTCGGTTTCGGCCCGCTCGCCGGCGGCGGTCCGCGAATCGGCCCGCGCCTGCTCGTCGGAGGCGCTCTCCGTGGGGGTGCCGGCGGCCGGCAGGTCTGGTACGGGGTCGAGCCGTACCAGGTGACCGTCGTCGGTACGGTGCTCCGCCCCTTCCCGCATCACCGAGAACACCTCGTCGGCGAACTCCCGCGAGGCGGCCGGGTCCTCGGTGCCCGAATAGCGGGCGATGGCCTCGTACCAGTCGGCGGGCTTGGCGCTGGGATGTTCCTGGTAGGAGGCGAGCAGGGCGGCGCCGGCTCTGATGTTCGCGGCGGGATCCTCCCGCAGCCGGGCGGGCGCGACGCCGATGAGGCGTCCGGCCTGGGGGAGCGTCGTCTGCTGGGGTGGCTGCGACATCCGCAGCGCCGAGGAGGGGGAGGGTGCGGTGAGCGGGCGGCGCATCGGGCGGGCGTCGTCGCCTCGCGCATCCCCCAGCGCGTCGCCGAGCACGACGCCGGTGGCCTCGCCTGCCATGTGGCCGGGCGTCGCTGCCTCGGCGGGGAACGCGTCCACCAGGTGCATCGGCCCGTAGCCCCCCGCCGTGCTCGGCTGCCCCGCGTTCGCGTCCCAGCGGGACTCCAGGTACGCGACCCCGAGCAGCACGCTCTCCGGCACCCCGTACTCACGAGCGGCGGCGGCGAAGTCGGCCTGACGTCCGGAAGCGCGCAGTGCGGTGAAGTCCGCCTGCATCGAAGCCGGGAAGGTGGAGCCGGCAGGTGTGGTGAGGGTCCCGGCGGCCAGGACGGCGGCGAGCCAGAGCTGCATGAACATCTCCCCATGGAACGTCACGATACGACTACTCACCGTAACCGTTCCCAGAAAGGGATGTGTCAGACGGGTCGGATGATACGCATGAGATCAGCAAGATCCTTGGCGAACTCGGCATCCCAGTCATCGGTCGCGAGATGCTCGGCCAGCCGCTGATGGGCAGGCGCGCCGATCTCACCCGGTTACTGGGCGACGACCATGCTCCAGGCCGCCGTCCTGACCGGCCTCGGCCTCGCCGCCGCGACCTTCGCCTGGCGGCGCTTCACCAAGGGCTGGGGCCGGGAAAGCCTCCGCTAGACCACGCCTAGAGTTAATTCCTGCCCGATATCGGGCAGGATGTTGGCGTGTCTCGTTCCAGAGCCGTAGTGTCCTCGTCTGTGTCGGCACGGCATCCGTTCGAAGATCTCATCACCCACCTCACCAGAACGAGCCCCCTGGGCCCGGGTGAGGCGGCCCGCGTGGTCGCCGACGTGCTGGCGTACTTCTCCGAGCCCGTCGAGGAGTTCGTCCGCCGCCGTCATGGCGAGCTGAAGTCGCGCGGCTTCACCAACGACGAGATCTTCCCCAGGATCGCCGGCGAATTACGCGGCCGCCCGGTCGCGGCGCCAGAGCTGTCCCTGCGGCAGCTTCGCAGGATCGTCTACGGATAATCGGATAAGAGGAGAGACCTCGATGTGCGGAATCGTGGCCTACGTAGGCCCCAAGGACGCCGCCCCCATCCTGTTGGAGGGCCTGCAGCGGCTGGAATACCGGGGCTACGACTCGGCCGGGGTCGTCGTATCCAACAAGGGGCTGAAGGTACGCAAGGTCAAGGGCCGGGTGGCCGATCTGGCCAAGGTCGTACCGGTGCGGTTCAAGGGCGGCCTCGGCATCGGGCACACCAGGTGGGCCACGCACGGCGTCCCCAGTGACGTGAACGCGCATCCGCACCTGTCGACCGACGACCGCATCGCCGTCGTGCACAACGGCATCATCGAGAACGCCGGCGACCTGCGCGCCAAGCTGGAGGCCGACGGCGTGCTGTTCGCCTCCGAGACCGACACCGAGGTGCTCGCGCACCTGATCGCCCGCGCCGCCGACGAGAACGACTCCCTGGAGGAGGCCGTCAGGAAGGCGCTCAAGAGCGTCGTCGGCACGTACGGCATCGCCGTGATCGACGCCGAGCGGCCCGGCGAGGTGGTCGTGGCGCGCAACGGCAGCCCGATCGTGCTCGGGATCGGCGAGAAGGAGATGTTCGCCGCGTCCGACGTGGCCGCCCTGGTCCGCTACACGCGCCAGGTCGTGCACCTGGAGGACGGCGAGCTGGCCGTGCTCAAGGCCGACGGCTTCCACACCTTCGCCAGCGACGCCCGCGAGACGGCCAAGGAGCCGCTGACCGTCGACTGGGACGCCGGGCACTACGACACCGGCGGCTACGAGCACTACCTGCTCAAGGAGATCTCCGAGCAGCCCGAGACGATCACCCGCACGATGAGCGGCCGGCTCGACGAGCGGTTCCACGTGGCCCACCTCGGCGGCCTGAACATGGACGCCCGCGAGACGCGAAGCTTCCGCCGGGTGAAGATCATCGGCTGCGGGTCCGCGTACTACTCGGGGCAGATCGGGGCGCAGCTCATCGAGGAGCTGGCGCGCATCCCGGCCGACGCCGAGCCCGCCAGCGAGTTCCGCTACCGCAACCCGGTCGTGGATCCGAACACGCTCTATGTCGCGATCAGCCAGTCGGGGGAGACGTACGACACGCTCGCCGCCGTACAGGAGCTCAAGCGCAAGGGCGGCCGGGTCATCGGCATCGTCAACGCGGTCGGCAGCGCCATCGCCCGCGAGGTGGACGGCGGCATCTACCTGCACGCGGGGCCGGAGGTCTCCGTGGCCTCGACCAAGGCGTTCACCTCGACCTCGCTGGCGTTCGCGCTGCTCGCGCTGCACCTGGGGCGGGTGCGCGACCTGTCGCCCGCCGACGGGCGGCGGGTCGTGGAGGGCCTGCGCAGGCTGCCCGGGCAGATCGAGGAGATCCTCGCCCAGGGCGACAAGATCGCCGAGCTGGCGCAGAAGTACGCCAAGCACCCGAGCATGATGTTCATCGGCAGGGTGCGCGGCTACCCGGTGGCCCGCGAGGGCGCGCAGAAGCTCAAGGAGATCTCGTACGTGCACGCCGAGGCCTATCCGGCCAGCGAGCTCAAGCACGGCCCCCTCGCGCTGATCGGCCCCGACATGCCGACGGTCGCGATCGTGCCCGACGACGAGCTGCTCGACAAGAACCTCACCACGCTCGGCGAGATCCGCGCCCGGGGCGGCCAGGTGCTCATGGTTGGCCACCGCGAGCCCGACGCCAAGCTGGCCGACGACGTGATCGTGATCCCCAGGAACGAGATCGAGCTCGACCCGATCCTGCTCACGATCCCGCTCCAGCTGCTCGCGTACCATGCCGCCGTGGCGCTCGGCCGCGACGTGGACAAGCCACGCAATCTTGCAAAGAGCGTAACGGTCGAATAATTAACGTAAATTCAGCCACAATCGCCTCAAGGTAGTGTTTTCTAGCTTGAGCCGACATAAATTCGATACTGTGCGGCAGTTCGACCATGAGAGGCCCAACCTCGCACGCATGTACGATTACATGCTCGGCGGGAGGGACAACTTCGCGGTCGACCGCCAGGCCACCGATCAGCTCGCCGAGCTGATCCCGGAGGCGGTCCCGCTGGCCCGCGCGAACCGGGCCTTCCTCCAGCGTGCCGTCCGCTACGTGGCCGCCGCCGGAGTGCGCCAATTCCTCGACCTGGGCAGCGGGTTGCCGACTCAGGGCAGCGCGCACGAGATGGCACCCGCCGCCCGGGTCGTCTACGTCGATCACGACCCGGTGGTGGGCGCGCACGCCAAGGTCCTGCTCGGACGTACGGGCAGGGCCGTGTTCGTCGAGGCCGACCTGCTCGATCCGGACGAGGTGCTGGCCCGGGTCGGCGGCTTCCTCGACCTGGACGAACCGGTCGGGGTGTTGCTGGTGTCGATCCTGCACTTCCTGCCCGACTCCGCCCAGCCGCAGCGCGCGGTGGCCGTCCTTCGCGAGAGGGTGGCGCCGGGCAGCTACCTGGCGATCACCCACGCCACCACGATGGGGCGGCTGGCGGAGGAGCGGGCCTCGGGCGCGCATCGCGGCTCGTCCACCGGCGGCGCCGACCGCACGCCCGCCGAGATCCGCGCGTTCTTCGGCGACTTCCCGCTGGAACCTCCGGGACTGGTGCAGGCCGTGGACTGGCGTCCCGACCGGCCCAAGCTGGTGGGCGACTGGTCGCTGCCGTCCTCCCTGATGGCGGGGGTCGGCAAGAAAGCCGGATGAATTCCGACTTTTCACGACTTTTCACGACTTTTCGTGATTATAGACCCCCATGTGTGGCTGCCCGTAATGTGTCAATAACCTGGAGTAGTAGGAAACTCCGGGAGGAGAGACACATGCGCCGTCGGCGGTTCTTCGCATGGGGGCTCGGCGTGGCTGCGTGCGCGGCCGGCTGCGGCACGGAGCACGTCAACGTGGGCGCACTGCGTACCCGATTCTCGATCAACCCGGGCGCGCAGCGCTGGGCGCGGGTCTGCCGGGCGTTCTCCGGCGCGGCCCGCGCGGCCGGGTACGAGACGGGCACGGGCACGAAGATCACGGTGACCGGCCTGCCCGCGCTGGCCGCCGCCGAGCTGAACAACGGCCAGACGCTGGCCGACACCGCCACCCCGCTGTCCAGGCTCACCGGCGACGTCGAGGTTGTCGTCGTGCCCGGCAACTCGCTGTTCAAGGACTTCGACGACTTCGGCGCCCACCTGCTCGCCCACCCCGGTCAGACGCTGCTGGCCGGAGGGCCGCAGGGCGAGCCCGACCACCTGCTGTTCGGCCTGATCGCCAAGGGGCTCGGCGCGGACACCCGGCAGGTCGACTACACCGGCTACCCCAGCAGCCAGGAGGCCGTCACCGCGCTGCTGTCCGGCAAGGCCGCGGCCGCCGCGGGACTGTTCTCCGACTGGCGCGCCAGCATCGGCGACGGCCGGGTCAGGGCGCTCGCGGTGTCCTCGGCCGCGCGGGTGCCGGACCTCGACGTGCCGACGCTGCTGGAGTCTGGCGTACGGGTCGACTTCGCGGACTGGGTGGCGGCCGTCGGGCCGGATGCCATGACGGACGACAGCCGCGAGGTGGCCATCCGCATGTGCGAGGAGGTGACCGGCTCGCCGGGCTGGCAGTCGGCCTGCCGGGCGAACGGGTGGATCTCGATCCCGCTCAGCGGGGACGACTTCGAGGCGTGGCTCGGCACCGAGGTCGAGCGCACCCGCGCCGTGCTGCGGGATCTCGGGCTGCTCGACACGACGAGAGCCACAAGATGCGGGATCGGTTGCGGAAACGGCCACTAGATGTAGGATCCTCGTCGTCGCTGGTTCGCCTCTTCGGAGGCGGAGCAAAAGGGAACCCGGTGCGATTCCGGGGCTGCCCCGCAGCGGTGAGCGGGAACGACCGCCGTCATTGAGCACTGGAGCGATCCGGGAAGCGACGGCCAGTAGGAGCGTCAAGCGCGCCCGCGAGCCCGAAGACCTGCCGGCGGCGCCGGGCCACGTGCCCGGCGAGAAGTGTCCAGGGCCTCGAGGGAGGGCCGGGGAGCCGGTGCGCGCCGCCGTGCTTTCGCGTGCCCTCACGGGGGATTCGCTCGCGAGGAGAGAGAGCACGTGACGCAGATCGTTGAGGTTGACCGCCGCCTGGCCATCGAGGAAGCCGCCGCCCGGGTGATCACCGACCCGGCCAACTCCCGGGTCGCCGCCCGGCTGCTGGCCGAGGAGATCGCCGACGAGGCCGCGGGGCACGGAGTCCGCTCGTTCTCCGAGTCCATCGCCGCCACCCACGCCGCCGGGCTGATCCAGGACGGGCTGGCGGAGTTCGTCGCCGCGCACGCCGCCGAGTTGGACGCGTTGGTCGCCGCGGAGGCGGACGGCAGATTTGAATATTTCGGCTTGCGTACTGTTTATGATCGTTACCTGTTGCGCCATCCCGAGACGCGGGCGGTGCTGGAGCGGCCGCAACACTTCTTCCTGCGCGTGGCCTGCGGGTTGTCGGAGTCGGTCGCCGAGGCCGCCGAGCTCTACGCGCTGATGTCCACGCTGTCCTACCTGCCCAGCTCGCCCACGTTGTTCAACGCGGGCGCGCGCCGGCCGCAGCTCTCGTCGTGCTTCCTGCTCGACTCGCCGCGCGACGAGCTGGAGTCGATCTACGACAGGTACGGGCAGGTGGCGCGGTTGTCCAAGTACGCGGGCGGCATCGGCATCGCCTGGACCCGGGTGCGCTCGCGGGGATCCCTGATCAGGGGCACGAACGGCCACTCCAACGGCATCGTGCCCTGGCTGCGTACGCTCGACTCCTCGGTGGCGGCGGTCAACCAGGGCGGGCGGCGCAAGGGCGCGGCCTGCGTCTACCTGGAGACCTGGCACGCCGACGTCGAGGAGTTCCTGGAGCTGCGCGACAACACCGGCGAAGACGCCCGCCGCACCCACAACCTGAACCTGGCGAACTGGGTGCCGGACGAGTTCATGCGCCGGGTGGAGGCGGACGAGCTCTGGTCGCTGTTCGACCCGAAGGAGGTGCCCGACCTCACGGACCTGTACGGGGACGCGTTCACGGCCGCGTACCGGGCTTATGAGGCTTCGGGGCGATTTAGCCGCCAAATTCCCGCCAGGACCTTGTACGGCCGGATGATGCGCACGCTGGCGCAGACCGGGAACGGCTGGATGACGTTCAAGGACGCCGCCAACCGCGCCTCCAACCAGACCGCCCGCCCCGAGAACGTCATCCACCTGTCGAACCTCTGCACCGAGATCCTCGAGGTCACCAGCGACGGGGAGACCGCGGTCTGCAACCTCGGCTCGATCAACCTGGCGGCGCACCTCACGGGCGCCGACGTCGACTGGGAGCGGCTGCGCGGCACCGTCCGTACCGCCGTGCGCTTCCTGGACCGGACCATCGACCTCGGCTTCTACCCGACGCCCGAGGCCGAGGCGGCCAACAAGCGCTGGCGGCCGATCGGGCTGGGCGTGATGGGCCTGGCCGACGTGTTCTTCACGCTGCGACTGCCGTTCGACTCGCCGCGGGCGCTGGAGTTGTCCACGCGCATCGCCGAGGAGATCGCCCTGGTCGCCTACGACACCTCGGCCGACCTGGCCGCCGAGCGCGGCCGGCACCCGTCGTACGCCGACACGCGGGCGGCCGGGGGAGTGCTGCACCCGGACCACTACGTCGCGACGTCGCCGCGCTGGGACGCCGTCCGGGACAAGATCGCCGCGACCGGCCTGCGGAACTCGCTCATGATCGCCATCGCCCCGACCGCCACGATCGCCTCCATCGCCGGCTGCTACGAGTGCATCGAGCCGCAGGTGTCCAACGTGTTCAAGCGCGAGACGTTGTCGGGCGAGTTCCTGCAGGTCAACCGCTATCTGGTGGCCGACCTGCAGGCGCGCGGGCTGTGGACGCAGCGGATGCGGGACGACATCAAGCGCGCCGACGGCTCGATCCAGTCGATCCCCGGCATCCCGGACGACCTCAAGGTGCTCTACCGCACAGCCTGGGAGTTGCCGCAGAAGGCGCTGATCGACCTGGCCGCCGCCCGCCAGCCGTACATCGACCAGTCGCAGTCCCTGAACCTCTTCATGGCCGCCCCCACCATCGGCAAGCTCTCGTCGATGTACGCGTACGCGTGGAAGCAGGGCCTGAAGACCACCTACTACCTGCGCTCCCGCCCGGCCACCAGGATCGCCCAGACCACCGTCGCGGCTCCGGTCGAGGCGGCGGTGGCCTGCTCGCTGGAGAACCCGGAGATCTGCGAAGCCTGCCAGTAAGGAAACGTTCTGATGTTGCTCGACCCCGGCATGGACCTCACCCTGCGCCCCATGCGCTATCCGGACTTCTACGACCGCTACCGCGCCGCCATCCGCAACACGTGGACGGTCGAGGAGGTGGACCTGCACAACGACCTCGCCGACCTGGCCAGGATGACGCCCCAGGAACGGCACCTGATCAACCGCCTGGTCGCCTTCTTCGCCACCGGCGACTCCATCGTGGCCAACAACCTGGTGCTCAACCTCTACCAGCACGTCAACGCCCCCGAGGCGCGCCTCTACCTGAGCAGGCAACTGTTCGAGGAGGCGGTGCACGTGCAGTTCTATTTGACATTGCTGGACACGTACCTCCCCGATCCCGACGAGCGGGTCAAGGCGTTCGCCGCGATCGAGCACATCCCCTCGATCCGCGACAAGGCGGAGTTCTGCTTCCGGTGGATCGACTCGATCGGGAGCCTGCGCCGGCTGGAGACGGCCGGCCAGCGCCGCCAGTTCCTGCTGAACGTGATCTGCTTCGCCGCCTGCATCGAGGGCCTGTTCTTCTACGGGGCCTTCGCGTACGTGTACTGGTTCCGCTCCCGCGGCCTGCTCGGCGGCCTGGCCACCGGGACGAACTGGGTGTTCCGCGACGAGTCCATGCACATGGAGTTCGCGTTCAGCGTGGTGGACACGGTCAGGGCCGAGGAGCCCACGCTGTTCGACGACGAACTGGGCAAGCAAGTCACCCGCATGCTGGAGGAGGCCGTGGCCGCCGAGCTGGCCTTCGCCGCGGACCTGTGCGGCGACGGCATGCCGGGCATGGGGGTCGCGCAGATGCGCCAGTACCTGGAGTACGTCGCCGACCAGCGGCTGGCCAGGCTGGGCCTGCCCAGCAGGTACGGCTCGGCGAACCCATTCGCGTTCATGGAGTTGCAGGATGTGCAGGAGCTGGCCAATTTCTTCGAACGTCGGGTTTCGGCTTACCAAGTGGCAGTTGAGGGCAATGTGACCTTTGACGAGTCTTTCTAGACATTGGGGGCAAAAGCGTGCAGTCTCCGGCGGGCTGGCTGATTCTCGCGGTCTCGATGATCGGCTCGATCCTCCTGGTTGAGCTGGCTCGGCGGGTGCTGAACAGGGTCGGGCGCAGATTCGCGCTCGCCCGGCACCTGGTGGAGCACTGCACGTGGCCCGCGTTCACGGTGGCCGCCGTGGTGGCGTTCAACCTGGTGTTCGGGCCGGGGAGTTTCGGCGACTCGCCGGCCGAGCGCGGCATGGCGGCCACGGTCGAGCGGGTGCTCGGCCTGGTGACGATCGGCACGGTCACGTGGTTGATCATCCAGGCCACGTTCGCGCTGACGGACGTCGTACTCGATCGGCTGGTGCTGATCGAGGGCGATCGCAACCGCCGGGCGCGGCGGATCATGACACAGATCGCGCTGGTCCGCCGCATCGCCGCCGCGGTCATCATCGTGATCGCGCTCGGCGCCATGCTCTTCTCCTTCGAGCAGGTACGGGCGCTCGGGGCGGGGCTGCTCGCCTCGGCGGGCATCGCGGGCGCCGTCGTCGGCATCGCCGCCCAGCCGACCATCGGCAACGCGCTCGCCGGGCTCCAACTCGCCTTCAGCGACGCGCTCCGCCTCGACGACGTGGTCGTGGTCGAGAAGGAATGGGGCCGGATCGAGGAGCTGACCCTCACCTATGTGGTGCTCCGGCTGTGGGACGAACGCCGCCTCGTCCTGCCGGTTTCCTATTTCACCCAGAACCCGTTCGAGAACTGGACCCGGCACGGCAGCCGGGTGCTCGCCGTCGTCTTCCTGCGCGTGGACTGGACGGTGCCGGTGCAGAAACTACGCGAGGCACTGTACGAGTTCCTGCAGGGCAACCCCTTGTGGGACCAGAAGGACTGGACGCTGCAGGTCACCGACGTGCTGCCGAACGGGCTGGT
Source organism: Nonomuraea marmarensis (assembly GCF_043197025.1). Taxonomy (NCBI): domain Bacteria; kingdom Bacillati; phylum Actinomycetota; class Actinomycetes; order Streptosporangiales; family Streptosporangiaceae; genus Nonomuraea; species Nonomuraea marmarensis. The sequence continues at coordinate 121,090 of NZ_JBICRM010000016.1, read as the reverse complement.
CGAACTGCGCGCCCTGATGAGCGCCGCAGACTCGCCGTCCTCCTGGGACCTCAAGTGCGACGTACGCGAGTTCCTGGTGAACTACGTCAGGGACAACTTCCCGGACGCCCTGCCCCGCTTCCGCGTCGAGACCCCGGATGTTAAATAGGTGGCAGGCGTGCTGATCACGGGTTTACCGTAGAGATTGTCCAGCGACGAAGAGAAAGGCGGCGAAGTGAGTCTCCCCCGACTGCTCCCCGAGCCGCTGCTTTCCGGATAATCCCGTACGGGATTTCGCGGAAAGCCGTCTCGGACATATCCGAGGCGGCTTGTTTCATTCATGACCGAGTGTGGGGCAGTTTGGTTCAGCCCGCCTGCCTTGGGAGCAGGAGCACCGCAGGTTCGAATCCTGCCACTCGGACGACGGCCCTGAAAGAAAAGGGCCGCGGGCCACGGCCTGGCCGACGGGAATGGCGCCCCCCGGCCGGACCAGGCCCTCGCCCCGGGCACGGCCCACGCCAGCCAGGCCCGGGGCCCAGCCGCTCTGGCCCAACCGGCAGAGGCGCCGTCTTCAGGAGGCGGAGGTTCAGGGTTCGAATCCCTGGAGCGGCACACAGAATAGGGTGAACTTTCGGTGCACCCTCTGCGAGGGACCCAGAACTAGGAACGCATCAATGTACCTTCTGAGCAGGGCGGTCTCCCGGCTCAGAGATCAGCGTCAAGTCGGCAGGCGAAGATCGAGGCCGTCCGTCGCCTTCCGCCGCGGCGGTCAGGGGCCGCAGCGCGCTCAACGGGCGGGCGGTGATCGTGGTGACTGCTACTACCGATTCCGCCGGTCTTGCAAGATCGCGACCAGGTTCGGGGGGACATCCGACGGATGGCAATCCGGCACTTTTCATGATCGAAGTACGACGTCTCCGGTGCTCTTCACGCCGTCGCCGCCGACCTCTCACTCCAGCCGCCGCGGGTGCGCAGGGCGCCGATGGCGCGGCAGGCCAGGTAGAAGGTGAAGGAGATGGTGGTGACGTAGGGGCTGATCGGGATGCTGCTGCCCAGGGCCAGCAGGATGCCGCCGACCATGGACGTGACCGCGAAGGCGACGCTGAGCAGCGGCACCAGACGGGGTGAGGCGGTGACGCGCATGGCGGCTGCGGCCGGGGTGACGACCAACGCGAGCACCAGCAGCGCCCCGACGACCTGGATGGCGACGGAGACGGCGAGTGCCAGGATGACCGTGAAGATCGGCGAGAGTGCGCGTACCGGAACGCCGCGTGCGGCGGCGACGTCGGGGTCGGTGCTGGCGAAGGTGAGGGGACGCCACACGATGGCGAGCGCGACCAGCGCGACGGCGCTGGTGCCGATCAGCCAGGTCATCTGCGGCGTGTCCACGGCGACGATCTGCCCGGTGAGCAGGCCGAACTTGTTGGCCGCGCGGCCCTTGTACAGCGCCAGGAACAGCACGCCCAGCCCCAGGCCGAACGGCATCAGGACGCCGATGGCCGAGTTGCGGTCGGCGGCTCGCACACCTAGGGCGCCGATGACCAGGGCCGCGAGGATCGACCCGGCCAGCGACCCGGCGGCGACGCTGACCCCGGCCAGCAACGCGGCTGAGGCGCCGGCGAATGACAGCTCGGCGATGCCGTGCACGGCGAAGGCCAGGTCCCGCATCATCACCACGACGCTGATGAGACCACCCACCACGCCCAGCACGGCTCCGGCGATGAGCGAGTTGGTGACCAGTGCCAGCAGTTCGCCGTAGTTGTCGTAGTTGAAGATCTGGCTCCAGATCCCGGGGTCGTCGGCGACCAGGTGGACGATCACGGCGTCTCACCGCCGTGGTCATCGGAGCCGGGGGCGCCGACCACCACGAATCTGCCCTGCGCCCGGATCACCTCAACCGGGCTGCCGTACAGCTCCGACAGTACGGCCGAGGTCATGACCTCCTCGGGTGGTCCGATCCGGAAGCGTCCTTCGGCCAGGTAGAGCACCCGGTCGACGTACTGCAGGATCGGATTGATCTCGTGGGTGACGAACACCACCGCGGTGCCGTGTTCCCGTCGCCGCCGGTCCACCAGGGCGGCGACGGCCCGTTGGTGGTTGAGGTCCAGCGAAAGCAGCGGTTCGTCGCACAGCAGCAGGATCGGGTCGGTGGCCAGGGCCTGGGCGACGCGCACGCGTTGCTGCTCGCCGCCCGACAGTAGTCCCAGCGGCAGGTCGGCGTATGCCGCCGCGCCCACGGCGGCCAGCAATTCCTCCACGCGCCGGCGGACGCGCCCGCCTGCGAGTGGCAGGCCCCAGCGGTGCCCGTCGATGCCCAGCCGTACGAGGTCACGCGCCCGCAGCGGGGTGTGCGCGGCCACTGACCGGTGCTGGGGGATGTACCCGATCAGGTCGCTTCCCCTGCGCGGCGGCCGGCCGTCGATCAGCAATGTGCCCGCCGACAGTGGCTGCTGTCCGAGCAGGACGCGGAGCAGGCTGGTCTTGCCTGAGCCGTTCGGGCCGAGCACCGCGACGAACTCCCCGCCCCGCAGATCGAGATCGAGGTCGCGCCACAGGACGCGACGGCCGTATGCCAGCGTCGCGTCTCTGAGGCTGAGGACGGTTTTGCCGGAGACGTCGTCGTGTCCGGGTTCGACGTCGGTCACGGCGGTGTACTCGGTCACCGGCCCAGAGCCTGGGTGAGGGCGTCGAGGTTGCCGGTCATCCAGCCGATGTAGTCCTTGCCGGCGGGCAGGGTCTCGGTGACCGGTACGACCGGAATGCCGTTGTCGGCGGCGGCCTGCTGGACCTTCTCGGTCTGCGGCCCCGCGGTCTGCTCGTTGTAGACCAGCGCCTGGACCTTCTTGCCGCTGAACAGGGCGAGCGTCTCGGCCAGGACCTTGGGGGAGACGTCGTCGCCCTCCTCGATCGCCTCGGCGAACTCCTCGGGCGTGGCGTTGACCAGCCCGCAGGCCTCCAGCAGGTAGCCCGGGACCGGTTCGGTGATCGCCACGGCCGTGCCCTTGGCTGTCTCGGCGGTGCTCGCCTCCCGGTCCTGGAGGGTCTTGAGCTTCTGCTTGAAGGCGTCGGCGTTGGTGGTGAAGGTGGCCGCGTTCGCGGCGTCGGCCTTGCCCAGCGCGGTGGAGATCTGGTCGGCCAGTTTGGCCATCGAGGGGAAGTCGTACCACATGTGCTCGTTCAGTTCGCCGCTGGCCGGGGCGGTCCTGCCGGAGATGGTGACGGCATTGAGGAGCTGGGCCGAGGGGTTGTTCGCGGCCTTGAGCATGGTGTCGATGAAGTCGTCGTAGCCGCCGCCGTTCTCGATGACCACCTTGGCCTTGGACAGCGCGAGCTGGTTTTGCGTGTTGGCCTCGTAGGAGTGCGGGTCCTGCTCGGGGTCGGTGATGATCGAGGTCACCTGGACCTTGTCGCCGCCGATCTGCTGGGCGATGTCGCCGTACACATTGGTCGAGGCCACCACCGTGACCGGCGCGGCCGATGCCGGGGCGGCGGTGCCGCTGACGGCGGTTGGGGTCGAAGGGGAAGATGAAGATCCACAAGCCGCCAGGGCCACAGAAGCAGCCAGGCCGGCTAGGAACAACATTGAAGGACGGCGCAGGGGAGGGCGCATACCGACCACCTAGAATGATAACGATTTTCAAGGTAATGTAGCACTGTTCCCGGAAGCTGCGCCCGAATCCTGATATTTCACCGACATCGTGTGACCGTGTTGGCTGCTGTTCAGCTACTCGTACGGCTCGGCTGGCCGAGCGATCGGATCGACGTCAGAAGCGGCCATCTCCGGCGGCGTATACGTGTGCGCTCGCTGTCCCTTCCGCGGGATCCAGGTGCCGGTGACTCGCACCCAGGTATCCGTCTTGGGGGCGGAGACTCCTTTCACTGCGACCTTCATCGTCAGGGCATCGGCAGCACAACAGCCGATCCGCATACGCGTGAGGTACCACTCGTTCCTCCGAGCGGAGGGCACCACGAAACCGGTCAGGCGGACGGTCTTGCCCACCAGCGATCCGCTGGGGTCCTCCCAGGCCAGAGTGGCGAATTCGCCCATGCTCAGCTCATTGACGCGACCGCTCTTCAGCGGAGTGGTGTACGCGTCGACGACGGTCGGCGGAGGCAGGTGAGGGGCCTGCTCTTCTTGCCGGACGGCGAACGAGCCGAGGGCCGGCGGGGCGACCAGGAAGATCACGAAGACCGGGACCGTCAGCAACCACGCCACCCGGCTCCTTTCCCCGTGTTCGTGGCCGGGGGAGTGGGCTTGCACGGTGGCGAAGGGTTCGCGTCCGAGTAGCCGCCGATCGCCAGGGTCAGCGTGAGCGGCACGAAGCGCCAGGTGAAGGCGCGCCCGAAGGTGCCCGCTTGGAGCGCGATGAGCTTCAGGTCCACCATCGGACCGACCACCAGGAACGCCAGCTTGGCCGTCGGGGAGAACGCCGTGAGCGAGGCGGCCACGAACGCGTCGGCCTCCGAGCAGATCGACAGCAGCACCGCCAACAGGGCCAGCACCAGCACGGACACCACCGGTACCCCCGCCGCCGTGGTGAGCCACGTACGGGGGATCACCACGTTCAGGGTCGCCGCGGCCAGGGCGCCGACCACCAGGAATCCGCCGGCGTGCATCAGGTCGTGGCGCATAGCGTCCAGAAAGGCGTTCACCTTGCTCTGGCCGGCCTCGGCCGTACGGCGAGGTGCCGGCAGCCACTCGCCGCGCCCGAACCGCGCCCAGATCCAGCCGGCCAGCACCGCCACCGCCAGCGAGGCGGCGAACCGCGCGACCACCATCGACGGGTCGTTGGGGAAGGCCACCGCGGTGGCCACCAGTACCACCGGGTTGATCGCCGGCGAGGCCAGCAGGAACGCCAGCGCCGCTGGCGGCGCCACGCCCCGGGCCATCAGCCCCGAGGCCACCGGCACGGATGCGCACTCGCACCCGGGCAACACCGCCCCGGCCACCCCGGCGATGGGCACCGCCGCAAAGGTACGCCGGGGCAGCGCCCTGGTCCAGAACGACGCGGGCACGAACGCCGTGATGGCCGCCGACAGCGCCACCCCGAACACCAGGAACGGCAGCGCCTGCACGCACACCGCCACGAACACGGTCGCCCACGTCTGCAGCGCCGGAGCCGTCAGGTAGGGCGCCAGCACGAACCGGCCCACCACCAGCAAGGCCACCAGAACGATGAACGCCCACGGCAGCCGGATCCCATGGGAGTCGGTGGTGGCATGCGGCGGGAAGCGGTTCTCCTGGCCCGGCAGATCTGTCGTGCTCGGCTGCGTCATCGCCCTCCCCGCCTGGTGCGAGCTCGTGCTGGTACGCGGCAGCAGAGTAGCGGTTCATCTCGCAGGGGTAGGCGCACTTTGGCTTGATTTCGTCGCTGCTGGATGGTTCGGTATGCAATGCTAGCGATAACCATTTTCACTCTGCGAGATTGAGGGGAGGTCGCGTGCCCACTCCCGTCGTCCTGGTCGCGGGCCTGCACGCTGACGCCCGAACGGCTGCCGTGGATCGGCTGCTCGCCGAGCATCCCGGATCCGTTGCGATCCGGCACGACCTGCGGACGGCCGCCCGGGGCCACGTCCGGCGCATCGTCCGCGACGCGTCGGGAGTGCTTGACGGCGCCGACGTCTGGCTCGCGCACGGTTGCGTTCCCTGTGCCGTTCGCGAGGATCTGTTCCTCCAGCTCGTACGGCTGGCGCCCACCGCCACGCTGCTGGTGGTAGACCTGTGGGACTCGGCAGAACCCCGCGCTGTCGCCGAGACGATCGATGCCGACAAGGGCCAAAGCTCCCTGTGCCTCACCGCTGTGATCACCGCGCTGGACGCCTGGCACATGCCGATCGACATCACCCGCGGCGATCGACTGCCCCGGTCAGGTCTGCCTGGGGCGGGCGATGAGCGTCATGTGGCGGAGGTCCTGGTGCGGCAGATCGAGTACGCCACGGCCCTCGTCCTGGTGGGCGGCGACGCGGAGGACGCGGAGCTGTCGGCGGCGGTGCTCGGCCACCTGGCCCCCTGCACGCCGGTCCACCTGATGAGCGACGGCCTGCCACAGGTGAGCGGCCCGGCGTTGTGCACACGGGAGTTGGCCGAGCGCATCGATCCCGCCACGGCGCTGCTGCCGTGTGAGTCCCGCACCGGAGAGGTCACCACGGTCGTCTGGCACCGGCTGCGTCCCTTGCACCCGCTGCGCCTGTTCCACGCGACCGAACGGCTGGCGGCCTGGTCGGTGCGCAGCCGGGGCCGGTTCTGGCTGGCCAGCCGTCATGACCGGCTGCTCGGGTGGGACGCGGTGGCCGGCGAGGTCTCCGTACGAGACGTGGGAACCTGGCTGGCCGCGCTGCCGGAGACGGCCTGGGACACGCACTCACCGGCCCGCCGGGCGGCAGCGGCCCTCGACTGGAACCCGATCGTCGGCGACCGCGTTCAGCACCTGATCTTCATCGGTCCCGATCTCGACCGCGAGCGCATCCACACGCTGCTCGACTCGTGCCTGCTCACCCGGGAGGAGGCCCTGGCCGGTTCGGACGTGTGGAGCGGGTACGACGATCCGTTCGCCCTCGTACTCGATGGGGGGCAAGTCGCATGAACGAGCTGACACCGGAGGAGATGGCGGCGGTCTTCGACGCGACCGCCGCCTGATTCATGTCGCTGTACGGTCAGGGTGAGCCTGTGCGCGATCCTGGTGAAGTGCGCCTACGGCTGTTTACCCATGTCATAGGCGCGGATGATGGTCTGTTCTACGGTGTTGCCGCGATCGTCTTCCGCCATGGCCCGCAGGGAGATGGCGCCCGGGTTGGCCGGATGCCGCGGGGGGATGATGTGTCCGCCGTGGATGGGGGCATTGGCCCAGGTCTTTCCGTCGTCGAAGGACATCTCGGCTCTGAGTTCGTGCAGTCGGCCGTATCCGTCGTCGGGTAGGTGCCGTACCGAGATCTGGATGGCTGCGCTGCCGGTGGCGGTGTCAGGCGGGGGCGAGAATTGGATGACCGGTAGTGGGAGCCGCATTTCGTCCGCGTTGGTGGGCCGGCTTGATGTGAAGGTCCACGCGGCGCTGACCTTGGTGCTCGTGCTTGTCGCGTCGGGCCGGGTGCCTTCGGTGGTCAGGCGGTAGGTGCCCTTCTCGGTCGGCACCGTGAAGGTGCCCGCTCCGGGGGTGGGGAGTTCTCCCACGGTCTTGCCGTCCCGGGTGAGGGTGGTCGTGCCGGCCGGTGTGGGCCAGGTCTCGGCGATGTTGCCCGCGCCGTCGCCGAACAGCGAGGCGTTGAGTGTGATCGTGTCGCCCTTTCGAGTGAGCCCGTAGGTGGTGACGTCGCGGTTCAGGCCGTAACCGGCCGGCTCGGCGATGGCGGGGCCGTATATGCCGGAGTTGAGGCGCTCGTGGTAGTCGCGGCCGGGCCGGTAGGTCCGGGGCTCGGTGTTGACCAGCGCCTGGTAGCCCCCTTCGGGGTTCAGCTCCGTGATGCCCCACTGCCAGCGGACGTCGTCGGTGTTCACGTATTCGGTGACGGAGTACGGCAGGGGCCGTTCCTGTCCCGTGGCGGTGATCCCCCAGTAGCCGTTCGGCGAGTAGGCCCAGACCGCGGGAGACCCGGTCGTACCGGGCTGGCGTGCCCCGTAGTCCACCTGCACCCGGGCGAGCTCGTGTTTGCTGACTCGGCGGGTGAGGCCGGTGAAGAAGGTGCCCGTCCGGCTCCAGGCCAGGTGGTAGCGGGAGTGCCGTCCCTTGTTATCGGTCCTGCTCCACGCGGCGTTGATCTGAGCGTCGAGGCTGCCCGTGGAGACCTTCGGGCCGAGGTGGCCGACGTAGACGCCGGACAGGTCGTCGGTCCAGCCTGCCGACTTGATCGTGCCTTTGCCCGCGACGCGCTCGTAGTTGATGATCGTGCCGTCGAAGGTGGCGTCGGCGTCGGGTGGGGTGATCTGCACCTGCTCGGCCTGGCGCGCGTCCAGAGCGATCGTCATCTCACCGTCGAGCGACAACTCCGGATACAGCAGTTTTGTCGCGTCCCTCCCTCCGGTGGAGCGGGGGGTGTCGATGTCGGTGGCGATGAAGTACCGCCCCGCGGGCAGCCGCAAGGTGGCGACCCCGTCTTCCGGCCGGGCAAAGCGCCACTCGCCGTCGTCGAGGCCGTCGACGATGGTGTTCGCCTGGCTCGGCGCGTTCCCGGCCCGGTCGGAGTACTTCAAGGTCAGTTCGTAGGTCGCCGCCTCGCGGGTGACCATCAGCGTCGTACGTACCGAGCTCTCCGAAGAGGTGGCGATCAGTGTTCCCGAGAAGATCCCGTCGGCGGAGCCTGCCCGTGGATCCGCGGTGACGGAGACCGCCGCCTCGCCCCCGGCGGGCACGGTCACGGCGTTGGGCTCGACCTTCAGCATCCCGGCGGGCGCGACGTCTCCGCTCTGCGCTCGAATGTCGGCAGCGAGGTTCAGCGTGACCTCGCTCGCGCCGTTGTTGCGGTAGGTGACGGTCTTGGTGACCGGCTGGTCGTCGTCGTGCGGCCACGCATGGATGCCGAAGTCGAGGGTGGTGGGCTGGGCGACGACGTCCAGGGTCGTCGCGGCGGCCACGTCGACCCGCCCCGCCCCCTGCTGGAACGGCGTCACAGCGGCGTTGGGCTTGGCCGAGCCGGCCAGGAGCGCCTTCAGCCGGTCTCCTGGCCAGTCGGGATGCTGCTGGGCCAGGATCGCCGCCGCGCCTGCCACGTGCGGGGTGGCCATCGAGGTGCCGTTGAGCGCCACGTAGCCGTCTCCGGCGGGTGTGCCGATGGTGCCTTCCGCGGCCTTGGCCGCGACGATGCCGACGCCGGGGGCGGTGAGGTCGGGTTTGACGGCGTTGTCCTGGACGCGCGGCCCGCTGCTGGAGAAGGGGGCGATGGTGTCGTCGCGGTCGACCGCGCCGACGGTGAGCGCGGCGTCCGCTGAACCGGGGGAGTTGATCGTCCCGGCGCCCGCGGTGTTCCCGGCCGCGACGACGAACAGCGTGCCGTGCTGCGCGGAGAGGGTGTTGACGGCCTCTTCCAGCGGGTCGATCTCGGCGGAGTCCGGTGCGCCCAGGCTCAGGTTGACCACCTTGGCACCTTGGTCCACCGCCCACGACATGCCGTTGATGATCCACGACTCCAGGCCGCTGCCCTCGTCGTTGAGGACCTTGCCGTCAAGGATGCGAGCGCCGGGGGCGACGCCGACGTATTTCCCGCCCGATTTCGCGCCGCTGCCGCTGACGATGGAGGCCACGTGGGTGCCGTGACCGACCCGGTCGACGTTGTCAGGGGAGTCGGTGAAGTTACGTTCGCCGACCTCCCTGTCGGCCAGGTCGGCGTGGGTCTGGTCGACGCCGGTGTCCAGCACGGCGACCTTGACCCCCGCTCCGGTATATCCGGCCGCCCACCCCGCCGGCGCGCCGATCTGCTTCACGCTCTGGTCCAGGACGGCCTTGGCCTTGCCGTCCAGCCATACCTTGTGGATGCCGCCGGCGAACGCCCGCGTGGTGGTGGCGCCCTGGGTCATGGTCGCCCACAGCGCCGAGACCTCGTCCTTCTTGCGGGCCTGTACGGCTTCGCCGCCGATCGCGGGCAACGGGCGGGCGGCCTTGACCGTCGGCCTGGCAGCACGCGTACCGGCACCGGTGTACGTGATGATGAGTGGGAGATCGTCTCGGTGGGCGTCGTCGTAGCCGAAGCCGAGCAGGGCGGTGATGTCGAACAGCCGCTCATCCAGCTTGCCGGACGCGACGAGTGGCGCGGCGTCCGACGGCAACACGCGGACGTGACCATTGGTGCGTAAGGTCCAGAAGGTCACGTCCCGTCTGCCCTGACCGGGCTCCACGGAACTGACCTCGCCTCGGGAGTCGACCAGGACCTGGTCACCCGTGATCAAGGTGACCGATCGTTGTCCTGGTGCCGGACCCTGTGCCCGAGCCGGTTCGGCGCGCGCAGGGGCCGCTGTGATCGCCATAGCGAGCGTGAGAGTGACAGCAGCCCCGCCTCTGAAAATGCGCAGAAGTTTCATGCGACATCGACCGGCAGGGAGGAGATCTGACCGTCACGGGTGGCGATGACGACGTGCCGCGGATCCGGCCAGGCCAGAGCGCTGACTTCGGAGCCGAGAGCCCATTCCCGCAACGGAGACATGGTGCGGCTCGGGCGTCCTGTCGCCGGACGCCACAAGAAGACGTTGCCTTCCCTGCCCGCGGTGGCGAGGACGCCGGATCCGCCGGGCCGCCAGGCGAGGGCGGTGACGCCGTCGTGGCCGGGCAGCATCCTCGGGGTGGTGCCCGCGGGGCCCTTGCCGGCGAAGTCCCAGACGGTGACCTCGGGAGCGCCGTCGGCGGCGAGCCAGCGCCCGGTGGAATCGAAGGTGAGGTGGGAGACCTTCTGTGGATAGCCCGACATGGTGAGTTCGGCGCCGTCGCGGGCGCGCCAGATGTGGATGCTGGAGTCCTGGTTGCCGGTGCAGATCCAGCGTCCGTTGGGCGTGACGGCGATGGCCAGGTGGGATCCGCCGTAGGGGTAGGTGGCGACCGGCGTGGCCTGGTGACGCTCGTGGCAGTAGACACCGTTGTAGGCGATGATCGCCAGGCGCCTGCCGTCGCGGAGCCAGGCCAGGTCGGTGACGGTGCTGGGGGCGGGGGCCGTACGCCACAGCTCCTGTCCGGAGGCGTCGAGCACGACGGCGGTGCGCCCGTCGGCGATGGCGACTCTTCCGGGGGTGGCCCAGCGGGCACGGGCGGACCATTGGCCGCTCTTGCGCAGGATCGCCTGCCCGCTCTGGACTTGCCAGATGCCGTAGCCGAGGGGGCCCGTCACCGCGAGGTGGGAGGCGTCGGGGGACAGCGCGACGTCCAGCATCCCGCCCGGCAGCAGGTAAGTACCTCGCGGCTGCCCGGTGGCCGCTTCCAGCAGCCACGCCGAGCCGTCGGCACCGCCGATCGCGATCAGGCCGCCCACCGCGTTCAGCGCCACCGGGGCGTTGTCCACGCCGGTATGCCAGACGGAGTGGAGCGCGGTGCTCATGCGGCGGCTCCGGTCAGGCAGGCGGCGAAGCTGCGTTCCAGCTCGTCACGGTCCAGGTTGCGGCCGATGAAGACCAGCCGGTTGATCCGCTCGCCGTCCCAGACCTTGCCGGGGGCGCCGTCGAAGAGCATGTGCACGCCCTGGAACACGTACTGGCGGTCCTCCCCGTCGATGGCGAGGATTCCCTTGGAGCGGAAGATGTCGGTGCCCTTGGTCGACAGCAGGTCTCCGAGCCAGTCGTTGAGCTTGTCGACGACGACCTCGCCGGGCAGTTCGATGCCGACGGAGGTGACGCTCTGATCGTGCTGGTGGTCGGTGTCGGTCAGGAAGGCGGGGTCGTTCTCCAGCACCCGGTTCAGGTCGAACGCCCCGACGTCGAGGACCTGGTCCAGCTCGACCTTGGCCTGCTGGGCGGGGATGATCTCGGCGAGGGCGTTGATCTGCCGCAGCTGATTTCTGACCTCGCCCAGGTCGTGCTCGCTGACCAGGTCGGTCTTGTTGAGCACGATGCGATCGGCGAAGGCGACCTGTTCGATCGCCTCGTTCTCCACGCCGTCGGGTTTGACCTCGACCAGGTGCCGGCGGACGTGCGCGGCGTCGACGAGGGTGACGATGGCGTCCAGCCGGAGCTGGTCCTTGATCTCGTCGTCGACGAAGAACGTCTGCGCGACCGGGGCGGGGTCGGCCAGGCCGGTGGTCTCCACGACGATGCGGTCGAAGCGGTCGCGCTGCTTCATGAGCGCGCCGAGGATGCGGATCAGGTCGCCGCGCACGGTGCAGCAGATGCATCCGTTGTTCATCTCGAAGATCTCTTCTTCGGAATCGAGTACGAGAGCGTCGTCCACGCCGACCTCACCGAACTCGTTCTCGATGACGGCGATCCGCTTGCCGTGTTCCTCGGTGAGGATCCGGTTGAGCAGCGTGGTCTTACCCGAGCCGAGGAAGCCGGTGAGCACAGTCACCGGCACACGGTCGTCAGACATGATTACTGTCCTTTCTTGGAGAACTGGGAATGGGCGGTCCATGACTTCAGCGGCAGGCGATGTACGGCTTGCGCCAGCAGGAAGAAGACGACGAGGGTCAGCACGACCGTGGCGCCGGACGCCAGGCGCCAGCCGTACGTGATGGAGGCCCGGTAGCTGACCTCGAGCCCCGCCCAGGCGGCGACGGCCGCCAGGACGCAGGCGAGCGGGACGATCAAGCGCAGCCGGTCGCTCAGGAGCCGGGCGGTGGCGGCGGGCACGATGAGCAGCGCGATCACCAGCAGAGTGCCGATCGCCCTCGCTCCGGCGACGACGACCAGCGCGACCACCACGTTGAACAGCAGCTCCAGCAGCCGCAACCGGTATCCCTGCGCGCGGGCCGTCACCGGATCGAAGGCGATGAGCACCAGCGGCCGCCAGCAGACGGCGAGAACGCTCAGCACGATCGCGGCGAGCACGGCGGTCTCCGTCAACTGCGTAGCGCTGGTGAACAGCACCCGGCCGAACAAGAACGCGGTCAGGTCGGCAGCATAGGTCTGGCGCTGGGAGACCAGCACCACGCCGAGCGAGAACATCGTGGTCAGCAGCACCGCCAGGCCGGTATCCGCCCGGACGCGCGCCGACACCGCGGTGAAGACGGTCGCGGTGAGTACGGCCGCGGCCAGGGCCCCCGGCAGCACCCCCGGCTCCCCGGCCAGCACGAACCCGGCTGCCACGCCGGGAAACACCGCATGCGCCGTGGTGTCGGCGGCGAACGCCACACCACGCAGCATGACCAGGACGCCGACTGGGCCTGCCAGCAGGGCCAGCAGGAGGAGCACGATCAGCGCCCGCGCCATGAACGGAACGTGCAGGAAGGTCATGGCGTCATCGCCTGGTAGAAGTGCTCGGGTTGCAGCACCTGATCCGGGGTGCCGAGGGCGCGTACGGTCCCGTTGAGCAGGCAGACCAGGTCGCAGGCCCGCCGGGCGAGGGCGAGGTCGTGGGTGGCGAGCATGATCGTCGTGCTGATGGCGCGAAGGCCGGCCAGGGTTTCCAGGATCGTCTCCTGGCTGGCGGAGTCCACGCCGTTGAAGGACTCGTCCAGCAGGAGGAGCCGCGGCTCGGCGGCGATCGCGCGGGCGAGCAGGACGCGCTGCCGCTGCCCCATCGACAGCGTGCCGAACCGGTCCTTCGCCCTGGTGGCGAGGCCGACCCGGTCCAGGGCCGATGCGGCGATCTCCCGGTCGTGCCGGCGAGGGCGCCGCAGCCAGCCGATCGAGCGGTAGCGGCCCATCAGCACGACCTCGCCCGCGGTGGCCGGGAAGGCGGCGTCCAGGGTGTCGGCCTGGGGCACGTAGGCCACCTCGGGGCGGGCCCGCGCCGGGTCGCGGCCGAGCACGCGCATCAGGCCGCCGGTCTCGACCAGTCCGAGTACGGCCTTGATCAGCGTGGACTTGCCGGCGCCGTTGGGGCCGATGAGAGCCAGGGCGCTGCCGTACGGCACGGAGAGGGTCACGTTCGTGAGCACGATCCGCTGGCCATAGGACGCCGACAACCCCTCGCAGGTGAGCGCGGCCTCAGCCACCGAGGGCTCCGACGATCACCTCGGTGTTGTGGCGCATCATGCCGAGGTAGGAGTCGGCGCCTGTTCCCGCGGGGCCGAGCGAGTCGCCGTACAGGGAGTTCTCGCCTCCCACGACCTTGACCCCCGCTTCGGTGGCGAGCGCCTGGGCGGTCTTGGGGGGCAGCGTGGACTCGGAGAAGATCGCCCTCACGCCGGCCTTCTGCACGGCGGCGACCAGATCGGCCAGGTCCTTGCCGGTGACCTCGGCGGACGTGTCGAAGCTCGGGATGATGGCGCCGACGAAGGTCAGGCCGTAGCGGTCGAGGTAGTAGCCGAAGGCGTCGTGGTTCGTGACGATCTTCCGGTTGGCCTCGGGGATTGTGGCGATGCGCTGCTTGATCCAGCCGTCGAGCCGGTCGAACTCGGCCTCGTACGCCTTGCGCCGTTGGGCGTAGGCGGCCGCGTGCGCCGGGTCGGCCTGGGCGAACGCCTTCTCGATGTTGGCCACCATGATTTTGGCGTTTACCGCGCTGTGCCAGATGTGCGGGTCGTGCTGGCCGTGCTCGTGGCCCTCCTGACCTTCGCGCAGCGTGACTCCCTGGCTGGTGTCGGCGACGGGGCCGTTGTAGCCCGCCGAGGCGACGGCCTCGTCCAGCCACGGCTCGAAGCCCACACCGTTCTCGACCACGACCTGAGCGGTGGCCAGGGACTGGAGATCGGCGGGGGAGGGGTCGAAGTGGTGCGGATCCACGTTCGGCTTGAGGAGTTGGGTGACCCTGACGGCGTCGCCCCCCACCTGCCGCGCCATGTCCGCCACCTGGGTGGTCGTCGCCACGACGGCGATCGTGGCCTGTGCCTGCGTGGCTGGCACAGCTGTGCCGCCGCACGCCGCAGAAGCCAGGAGCGCCAAGATCGCGGCGCCCCGGCGCGCTCGCTTGAGCACGTTTTCTCCTCAATTAGGGCTGGTGCTTGCGGCCTCAACCATGTAGAAAATGAAAACCATTGTCAAGCGAAGCATGGAGGTGATCATGGAATCGCAGTGGATCGCTGCTCTCGGCGAGGCGGGCATCAGGATGACCCGGCAGCGGGCGCGAGTGCTGGACGCGCTGGCTCGGCACGCGCGGCCGATCACCGTCCAGGAGCTGCATGCCGAGCTGCTGGCGCGAGGGGAGCACATCGGCCTCACCACGGTGTACCGGGCGATGTCCTCGCTCGTCGAAGCCGAGTTGGTGCACGTCTTCTCCCAAGCGGGTGAGGCCACCTACCGGTTGTGCGGCCCGGCGCGGCACCACCATCTCGTCTGCCGGATCTGTGGCCTGGTGGTGGAGCGGCGGGAGGACGACGACATGGGAGGATTCATGGCCGAAGAGGTCTACGGTGTCTGCGCGACCTGCGTGGCGGCGCCGTGAGCGCCTTCGCCTGGCGGGGTCTGGTGGAGCTCATCCTGGTCGGCGCCGTCTGCGGCGCGCTCGGCGTGCACGTGGTGCTGCGCCGCCTGGCCTACACCGCCGACATGCTCTCGCACGTGATGCTCCCGGGTGCCGTCGCGGCCAGCCTCGCTGCCGTGGACATCCGGTTCGGAGCCGCCACCGCGGTGGCCGCGGCCGGTGGAGCCATCACCTTGCGCCGGACCGCCGCATGGATGGGAAATCCCGCGGTCACCGGAGTGATCGTCAGCGGTGCACTCGCCACGGCAGGCATCCTGGCCTCCGCCTCGGACGGTTTCCGGGTCGACCTCGCCGCCGCGCTGGTCGGCTCGCCGCTGACCGTCACCACCTCCGACATTGCGGTGTTCGCCGCCGTCGGCCTCGTGGTCGTGACCACGCTGGCATCGCTGGCCAAGGAGCTCCGGCTCTCTGCCTTCGACCCCATCGGCGCGCAGGCGCTCGGCTATCCGGCGCGCCGGCTCGACGCCGTGCCGCTGGCGCTGCTCGGCGTGGTGGTCGTGACCGCCGTGCCGGCGGTCGGCTCGATGCTGCCGCTCGCCCTGCTGGCCGGGCCGGCCGGCGCCGCGCTGCTGTGGACTCGCCGCCTCCTGCCTGCCATGGTGCTCGCCGCCCTGCTCGGCGCGGCGGCCGGAGCCGTCGGCCTCGCCCTGTCTCTGCACTACCGGCTCGCGACCGCGGCCACCGTCGCTCTGGTCTGCGGCCTGATCTTTCTTGCCGCCTTCGCGACGAACCTCAGGAGGAATCGATGAACGGGGTAGAGCGGGGCCGCCACATCGCCGAACGATTCGGTGGAGGCCACCCAGGTCGGCACCAACTGTCCGATCAGGCTTGACGATCGCCGCACAGCATCCCTAATGTCCTCATTTGGAAACGATTATCAATTTAGTGGGTCTGGTGTGATCGATCAATACGAGCGTTCCGCGGAGTTCTTGGACCTCCTGCTGGCGCCGCACTGGCCGGAGCTCGGGCCGCCGCTCGCCCGCGCGCTCCACGGCGTGCCCGGGCCCGTGGTGGACGTCGGCGCCGGCGGCGGCCATGGCACGCGGGTGATCGCCGAAGCGGTGCCCGGCGTTGAGGTGCTGGCCGTCGAGCCGTCACCTGGGCTCCGCTCAGTCCTGCTGGCGCGCGTGCACGACACCCCCGGGTTGCGCGAACGCGTGACGGTGTTGCCGGAGGGCTTGCTCCAGGCACGCCTGCCCGCCCGGCTCGGCGCGGTGGTGGCGATGAACGTGATCGGCCACTTCGATCCGGCCGAGCGGGCGGCCCTGTGGGACCTGCTCGTCGAGCGGCTGGTTCCGGGCGGCCGGGCGGTGGTGAACCTGCAGCCGCCAACGGAGGCCGCGGCGGTTCCGGAGTTCCGGGGCGGCGACGTGCGGATCGGCAGGCGCAGGTACGAGGGACTCGCCCGCGCGGAACCGGCGGGGCCCGAGCAGCTCACCTGGCACATGACGTACCGCACGCACCAGGACGACGAACTCGTCGACGAGGTGAAGGTGAGCTATGCCTGGTGGCTGCTCAGCGAGGAGCGGATGGTGGCGGAGCTCGGCGGGCGGGGACTCAAGGTGCAGGCTGCCGGCCCCGGCATGTACGTGATCAGTTGAACAGGGCGCCCTCCGACCTACCGCCGAGGACACACCGATGAACCTGTTCACCTCCGGCGGACTCGGAGCCGGTTCGGCTCACACCACAGAGCTGAAGAGAGCCGTACGGAGCCTGCTCCGTGCCTGTCCATGAAGCCAGTTTGATCGGAGATGCCGATGTCCTTGTCCCGAAGTCCCCATGGCGCCCCCTCGGTCGAGACTGAGCTGAGTCGGATTTGGGGTGAGTTGCTCGACCTGGACCCCGGCGCAATTCCGGCCGACGCCAGTTTCCTGCGGCTGGGTGGTGACTCGGTCCTAACCGTGCGCATGTCGGCCATGGTCCGCAAGCGGATGGCGGTGGAGCTGGCGCTGTCAGACGTGACGGTGGAGATCACCTTGGCCCAGCTCGCGGACGCGGTCAGGCGACGTCGAACCGCCGGGAACGGATCGGCACGCGCACTGCCGGTGGAGATCGAGCACCGTCCTGACCCGTCGGCGCCGTTCCCGCTGATGCCGCTTCAGCAGGGGTACTTCGTGGGGCAGCACGACGGCTGGGAGCTGTCGTACGAGTCGGCACACTTCTACGCCGATTTCGGGCTTGTCGGCCTGGATGGGGACGAGGCCGCGGAGGCGTTGGAGGACGCGCTGGCGCGGCTGGCATTGCACCAGCCGATGTTGCGCGCCCGGATCACGCCGCAGGGAGAGCAGTATGTCCTCGCTCCCGACGCGCCCAGTGCGATCCCCCGGCCCCGCGTGTACGACCTCCGCGACGCAGACCGTCCGGAGGTGGAGGCGCATCTGCTGGCCGTCCGGCATGAGATGCGCACCACCGGGCCGAACCCGCTCGACGGGCCGGGGCTGGACATCCGGCTCAGCCTCCTTCCTGATGGGCGCGGGCGGTTGCACACGGGCGAGAGCCTGCTCATCATGGACGGCTGGTCGGCGACGCTCCTCAACCGCGAACTGCTCACCTTGGCCGCCGACTGGAACGCCGTTCTGGCACCGCTGGACGTGGACTTCGGCGACTACGTGACCTCTTTGGGCCGACTGCGTGACAGCGAGCCGTACGCCGCGGACCGGGACTGGTGGTGGTCGCGACTCGGCGACGTGCCGAGCCCGCCCGCGCTGCCACTCCGCGCCGATCCCCGCGACGTGCGAGCCACCACCATGGAAACCCGGGAGAACCGGCTGGCGGCGGACCGCTGGGCGGCCCTTCGGGACCGTTGCGCCTCTCGGGAGGTCACGCCGTCGGCCGCCATGCTGACCGCGTTCGGCGTGGTGCTCGCTCGGTGGGCCGGGCATCGGCGGATGCTGCTCAATTCTCTGCAACTCAACCGGCTGCCGTTGCACCCCGACATCCATCGCGTCATCGGCGCGTTCGCGACCACGATGCTGCTTCCGGTGGAGCTGGCGCAGGGCCGTACGTTCGCCGATCTGGCGGGGGAGGTGCAGCGGACCTTCACCGAGCACGCGGCGCACAACCTGGTCTCAGGCGTGGAGGCGTCACGGGAGCTGGCCCGCCGGCGTGGGACCATCCGGCCCGTCGCGCCGGTGGTCTTCCAGAGCACCCTCGGCATGGACGCGGCGATCGGCGCGCAGGCCGAATCCGCCGGTCCGCTGGGCGATCTGGACTTCGACGACTTCCACCATCAGCTGCGCACCCCGCAGGTGGCGCTGGAGGCTCGCTTCTACGAGCTGCGCGACGAGTTGGTGCTCGTCTTCTCGCTGGTGGCGGAGCTGTTCCACACCGAGCAGGTGGACGCCGCCTTCGCCGATCTGCTGACGCTGGTCGAGACGCTGGCCGATGGGCCGGGGTGGGACCAGATCGTCGACCTGCCCGGCGGCGCGGCTCCGGAAGGTAGGACCGGCCTGTCGCTGGACCGGCTGCCGGAACACGACGCCGCCCACGAAGACGGGCCGCCGGTCGACGAACTCGAACAGCGAATCTGCACGCTCTGGGAGGAGATCCTGGGTGTTCCGGTGCTCGACCGGGCCGCCGGCTTCTTCGCCCTCGGCGGCGACTCGCTGCTGGTGGTCCGCGCGCTGGCCCGTCTGGCCAAGGACGTGGGCGGTGCGCCCAGTGTCCGCGAGTTCCTCAACGCTCCCACGGTGGCGGGGGTGGCGGTGGCGGTTCGGGCGCGCCTGCAGGATGCACGGCGATGACAACGATCGGCATCCTCGGTGGCACGGGGACCGTGGGCCGGGTCGTCGTGGATCGGCTGGCCCGCTACGGACTTGGCGAGCTGCGCATCGGCGGGCGCGACCTGGACCGGGTGACGGCCGTTTGCCGGGCGACGCCGGGGGTGGCTGTGCCCGTGCGCCTGGATCTGTACGATCCCCGCGAACTGCGCGAATTCTGCACCGGGTGCCAGGTCGTGGTCAACTGTGCTGGGCCGTCCTACCAGGTGCTCGACACCGTGGCACGGGTTGCGGTGGCGGCCGGGGCCGACTACGTCGACGCGGCCGGGGATCTGGCGGCCATTGACGCCCTGGAGTCGGCTGCGCCGCCGGAGCTGGGCGAGCGGGCGGCGGTGTTCTCGGCCGGCCTGATGCCGGGGCTGTCGGGGTTGCTGCCCCGCCTGCTGGCCACCAGGCCCCTGGCACGGCTGGACAGCTACGTGGGCGGTGCCGCCCGCATCAGCGAACTGTCGGCCGTGGACGCGCTGCTCACCCGTGGTCCGCGCTTCGGCACCGCGTTGGCGGCTTGGCGGAACGGTCGAATCGTGCCGGGTGCCCTGGCCCCGCTGCGCGACGTGACGCTGCCCGGTTTCCGCGGGCGGGTGCACGCGTGGCCGTTCCTGTCGGCCGAGTCGGCCCGGCTCGCCACCGAGCTGAATGTCAGAGAGCTGCGCAACTACACCGTTTACGTCACCGACGCCATCCAGCGAGCGCTGGCCATGGCTTGGGCGGACGATGGGCCGATCGAATACCACGTCCCCGCCGTCGTGGCGGCGGCCGAGGCCGACATCGCCGCCACCGGCCCCTACTACACGCTGCTCTTCCAGGCCGTGCCCGCTCCCGGGCGGGACACGGCGACGCCGGACGGTCCGCGCCGGCTGCTCCTGCGCACGCCGGATTCCTATGCGCTGAGCGGTGTCGTCGCGGCCATCGCCACCAGCGAGGTGCTGAGCGGCCGGGTCAAGCCGGGCGCCCGATCGGCCGCCGAGTGCTTGGACGCGGCCGGCGTGTTCGCCCGGCTGTCCGCTGATCCGCTGGTGACGGAAGCCGAGATCCGCTGACGCCCGCTTGCCACCTCTGTAGTGAAAGGCCCATAGATGACGGAGGCGACCGTGATCACCCTGACGGATGAAAAGAGCATGCGATGAAGTACGACGTGATCGTGGTGGGTGGTGGCCCCGCGGGGCTGAGCGCCGCGCTGGTCTTCGGACGGCAGCGCCGGCGGGTGCTGCTGGTCGACGGGGGCAGGGCGCGCAACGCCCCGGCCGACGAGATGCACATGTACCTGAGCCGGGACGGGTTCCCACCCGCGCGGCTGCTGGAGCTGGGCCGGTCGGAGTTGGCCGCCTATCCTTCCGTGGAGATCCGGCAAGGCGCCGTGCTGTCGGCACGAGGCAAGAAGGATGACTTCGAGGTCGAGTTCGACGGCGGTGTGATCGAGCGGGCCCGCCGGCTGGTGCTGGCCACCGGGCAGGTGGACGAGCCGTACCCGATCGACGGGCTGAGGGAGCGTTTCGGGCGCGGCGTCTACCACTGCCCCTTCTGCCACGGCTGGGAAACGCGCGACAGGTCCCTCGCCGTGATCACCCAGAAGCCGGCGGAGACCTCGCTCGCGCTGTACGTCGCCGACCGGTTCAGTACCGATGTCGTGCTGTGCACGCACGGCCCGCTGGAGCTGCCCGCCGTGATCGCCGCCAAGCTTGACGAAAAGGGGGTCCGGGTGATCGACATCCCGATCACCCGGGTGGCCGGCGAGCCGGGTGCCCTGGAACTGCACTTCGCCGACGGCAGCACGCTGGCCCGCCAGGACATCTATCACCGGGCGCCCACCCGGCAGCACTCCGCGCTCGCCGCCGAGCTGGGCTGCCGGCTCAACGACGACGGCACCGTCCGGGTGAACGAGTTGCAGGAGACCACGGTGCCGGGCGTGGCGGCGGCCGGGGACACCGCCAAGCTGCCGGCCGTCCCGGACGCTCCCACTCTGGTCTCGCTCGGCACCGCCGACGGGGTACGCGCCGCGGTGTGGATGGACGGCGACCTGTTCCGCTCCGACCTCGGCCTGGTCCCGTCCTGACCAGGCGGGTGGCCGGAGTGCCCGGCGGCACTCCGGCCACCCGGCTCAATCCCTGCGGGCCACGAACAGGTGCAGCCCGGTGGCGGCGAGGGGGTGATCCTCGCCTGGCAGGGTGAACGACGGGCGCAAACCGGCGCCTGTCAGCACGGCCAGCCATTCATCCCGGGTGAGGAACACCCGGTCGCCGGCGTTCCTCGGATCGCCGGGTTCCAGCCGGGGTTCATCGACCCGTGGCGACATGAGGAACTGCATCGACGTCAAGATGGCGGGCATCTCCCGGCAAGTCTCCACGAAGACGAACAGCCCGCCCGGCGCCAGCAACCCGCTGAGCCCAGCGACCACGTCCTGCGCGTGGCGGGCGTTGTGCAACACGTTCGCCGACAGCAGCACGTCCTGGGATCCAGGCGGTACGCCCTGGGTGGCCGGATCGGCGTTGACATCGAACAAGGCGAAGCGGACCCCCGGACGGTCCCCGAAGCGCTCATGCCCCAGCGACAGGAAGTAGCGGGACACGTCGGTGAAAAGGTAGTCGATGTCCTGGCCGGTCAGCGCCCGCAGCGCGTCCACGGTCGTGCCGCCGACCCCGGCGCCCAGCTCAAGCACCCGCAACCGGCCTCCACCCTGTTCGGCCGCCCACCGCAGCGTCTCCCCGGCGGCGGCGTTGAGATACCGGTTGACGGTGTTCTCCCGGTACGCGCCGTCGGCCGTGCCGGTGTCGTCGCCGGCGAACAGCAGCGCCTGCAACGGCACTTCGTCGTGCAGCAGTTCGGGCAACCGGTTCATGGCCGCCAGCAGGAACCTGGTCGTCTCCGCCGGATAGCCGATCTCGGCGCCGTCGGCCTCCATGCCCCGGCCGGCCGCGACGACCTCGTCCCTGCGCACTTTCCGCAACCCATGGAAGCGGCCCTCCGTGTCACGGGCCAGCAACCCTTCCCGCGTGAGCGCTTCGAGCCAGCGGCGCAGGATCCACCGGTGCCGCTCGGCCACCCCCAGCGTGCCCGCTATCTCGTCGGCCGTGGCCCTGCCCCGGATCAACCCGGCCGGACGCAACGTGCACGCCATCGCCAGCAGCGCCGCCTGGTCCAGCCGGTCCAGGAATCCCGGCAGCCGCGCGGCCTCCACGTCCGCGACCGCCTCGGCCGCCCGCTCAGCGGCGCGTCGCCGTACTTCTGCGCCGTCGCAGGCCGTGGCGCTGGTATCGGGCAGATCCACCAGTATGGGGATGTCAACACTTGACAGTGGCGAACGGCGTAGGACGGCGCGGGAGATCTCCTGAAGCCTGCGGCGGGCGAAGGCGGCGAACGGGTCGTGCACCGTCCCGCCTCCGGCTCCGATCCCGGCCACCGGTCCCGCCGCCGCATCCGCCGGGCTGACCACGCCGAGCGTTCCCGGGTCGCCGGGATCGGCCACCACGGCGGCCCGGCGGCCGAGGACGGCACGCAGGCGGGAGGGCGCCACGGCCCCCTGGCGATCGGGCGCGAGGATGGCGTTGGGTATGCCGTGGACGTGCACCGGCTCACCGGACAGCAGGGCCTTCAGCGCGCCCAGGCGGTCGTCGCCGGGAAGGGACGTCCAGGCGACCTTCTCCGGCGCGGGCGGCGGCTCGGCGTCCACACGCAGCACCGCGTCGAAGCGGTAGCGGGTGAGCTCGGTGTCGTCCGTCATGGTCTTGGGATGTACGCTCATCCGGACCGTCCGCCCGCTCTCGTAGGCGATTCCGGCGGCCAGCCGGGCCAGCAGCAGCGGGTCGAACAGCAACTCCTCGTCACGCGTGGCCCGGTCTTTGGCACGCTTCGCGAGCTCGGCGTCGGCAGCCGCGAGGTCGGCGGCCCGCTCCACCCACAGCGCGTAGACGTCCAGCAGCCTGGAGTCGCGGACATCACCGACGATCACCGAGCCACCGGGCGCGACCAGCCCGATCGCGTCGCCCAGCACGGCCCGCAGGTAGTCCACACCGGGGAAGCACTGGGTGACGGAGTTCAGCAACACGCAGTCGGGGCGGCCGTCGGGCGCACCGACCTCGCCGAGGGCGGCGCGGACCGCGGGAGCCGTCGCCTCGTGCGCCGCCGCGTGCACGATGGCAGTCCCAGGACGAGCGCGGGCGCGGAGGGCGGTGACGGCGGAGGCCGCGACGTCGGTGCCCACGTATCCGTCGACGTGATCGAGCAGCCGGTGCATCAGCAGCCCAGTACCGCAGCCGAGCTCCAGGATCCATCGCGGACCGGTGCTGCGCACCAGATCGATGGTGTGCTCGATCCACTCGCGCATGTGCGCGACCGGCAGCGGGCGGCCCGTGTCGGACGCGCGCCATCCGGACAGGTCCAGGTCCGCGGCGTGCTGGACGTCCGCCTGCGTGTAGGTCCAGTCATAGACCTCGCCCCAGTGCTCCAGGTACTCGGTGACGAGGCCGCCGGTGGGCTGTACGGTCAGCGCGGACGGGGCGGGACAGATGCGCAGGGAACCGTCAGGGCCCGGTTCGGCGTCGCCGATCCAGGGGTGGGCGGTCAGTGCTTCGGCCGCCTCGGCCAGCGCGGATGCTGGGGCTGGATCAGGGTGCACGGGTGTGGTTCTCCGTTCCGATGGGATCTTGGGACAGCCGGTGGCCGGCCACGTGGAGCACTCGATCGGCGCGGGCCGCGACCCTGCGGTCATGAGTGACCAGCAGCACGGCCATGCCGTCGGCCCGCAGGCGTTCCAGCAGTCGCAGCAGTCCGGCCGCGGTGACGCCGTCCAGGGCAGAGGTGATCTCGTCGGCGAGTAGTACGGCGGGGCCGGCGGCCAGCGCCCGGGCGAGCGCCACCCGCTGACGCTGTCCGCCGGACAGCTCACCGGGTCTGCGGGCGGCCAGGGCGGGGTCGAGCCCGACCTGCCGGAGTAACCGGGGCACCTCGGCGTGCGCCCGGACTCGGGAAAGCCCGCCCAGGACACGTGCCGGCCGGGCGAGGGCCGTTCTCACGCGGTGGGCGGGATTGAGCGCTCCGGCCGGGTCCTGGCCGACGAGTTGTACGTCCCGTAGTGCCTCGCGTGGCCGTCGGTCCAGCGGCCACGCGAGGGGAAGCCCGCGCAACCACAGGTCGCCCGCTTCCGGACACAGCAGGCCGGTCAGTGCACGCAGGAGCGTGCTCTTACCGGCACCGGACGGCCCGAGAACCGCCACCAGCTCGCCCGGCCACAGGGTCAGCCCGGTGCCGGCCAGCAACGTCTCGCTCCCTTGGGTGAGTCGCAGCTCCCGAGCACGGAGCACGGGCTGCCCTTGGGCGGGCCGTTCACCCCGATCCGGATGCGCGGCCCTGGGAGCGGCGTCGAGGGCCGCGGCATCCGGCGCCCGGATCGTCAGGACCCGGTCGGCGATGCGGGCCACGAACTCCTCGTCGTGGGAGATCACCAGGGTCACCGACCGGCCGTCGCCCCGGCGGCGTTCGATCGCCTGGACGACCAGGTCGAGCGCGCCTGGGTCGAGCCCGCTGGTGGGCTCGTCCAGCACCAGCAGGCTCGGTTCGCCGAGCAGGGCGCGGGCGAGCGCCACCCGCTGGGCCTGGCCGCCCGACAACCGGTGGGGCCGGCGGTGCCACAGCCGGTCGGCGTCCAGGCCGAGCGCCGTCAGCATGGCCCGCACCCCGGCCGGTGTGCGATGACGGCCTTCACCGACCAGGATGCCGACTCCGAGCAGCGGGTTCAGGGATCCGGCCGGATCCTGGTCGAGCACGCCGACGTGCGCCATCCGCCACCGTCGCGCGTCCCGCCCCGGGCGCACCGGGCTCCCGCGCCAGGTGACGACGCCATCCGTCCTGCGCAGCCCGGGTCCGAGGATGTCGAGCGCCGCCCGTACCATCGTGGTCTTGCCGCTGCCGGAAGGGCCCACGATCGCGATGACATCTCCGGGTTCGGCGCGCAGGGCACCCCCCGTGACGATCAGCCGTCCGCGGTCGTCGGTGACGGTGAGCCCCGCCACCTCCAGCACGGCATCCCTGCCGGTCTTCGCGATGGCGGGCCCGGTGCTGCGGCCCGGCCGGTCGGCGGCGGTTTCGCTGGGCGGGGAGGGGGCGGTGAGCGCAGTCGACAGCAGCATGGCCACCAGGGCGAGTACGGTGAGCGCGGCGGCCGGGGCCAGCAGCGCCGCGGGATTGAGGGCCACGCCCGCCAGGTTCTCCCGGAGCATCGATCCCCAGTCCGGCGCGGGAGGCTGCGGGCCCAGACCGAGCATGCCGAAGGCGGCAGCGAGCTGTAATGCCAGCACGAAACGCAGCACCACGTCGGCCGACGCGAGCCCTGCCACCGACGGCAGGATCTCGCGCCCGAGGATCGCGACGGCCGTCTCGCCCCGGCAGCGGGCCGCCTCGGCGTAACCTGTGCGGCGGGCGTGCCGTACCAGGTCGCGCACCATCCGCAGCCCCAACGGGGCTCCGCCGCACACCGTGCCCGCGATCACGGCAGCGGGCGCGGGCAGGGCGACGGCGAGCACCAGCGCCGTCAGCATGAACGGCGCGGCCAGGAACAGGTCGGCCAGCGCCGTCAGCCACCGCCCGGTCCGGCCGCCCGCCCATCCGGCGGCCAGTCCGCCCGCCACGCCTGCGAGCCCGGCCGTCACGGTCGCGGCCAGCGCGGTCGGCGTGAGCTCGCGACCACCCGCCAGGAGCCGGGACAGCACGTCGCGCCCGGCCACATCGGTGCCGAGCGGCCACTGCGCACCGGGCGGCGCCCACGGCATGCCGATCGACGCGGCCGGATCGTGCGGGGTGAGCGCACCGCCGCACACCGCCGCGGCCACGGTCACCGCCGCCAGCACCGCGGCCGCCCAGCTACGCCGGTGCACGGGCGTATCCCCGGTCGGGGTCGGTCAGCGCGCCGAGCGCGTCGGCGACGGCCGACCCGGCGAGCACGACCACGGCAGTGAGCATCGCCACGGCCTGCACCACGGGGGCGTCGCGCGTGCCGATCGAGCTGACCAGCAGCTCCCCCAGCCCGGCGTAGCCGAACATCATCTCGATCACGGCCGTCGCGGCGATCAGGGCGCCCGCCGTCAGGGCGAGTACCCGAACTGCGGGAGCCAGCAAAAAGGGCGCCACGTGCCGGAAGGCCACTTGGTGGCGCGGCAGCCCGCGCGCCGCCGCGTCCCGTACGTGCGGCCGGCGCACGGTGTCGGCGACCGCCCCGCCGAGCAGCCCCGCCCCGAACGCGGCTGCCGGGACCGCCAGCGCCAGTGACGGCAGCACCAGCCGCTCAAGGTCGAACAGCGACGCGCCCTCGGCGGGCAGCAGCGACACTGGCGGCAGCCAGCCCAGCACCACGGCGAACAGGACGATCAGACCGGTGGCGAACACCACCTGCGGGACCGCGGCCATCCCCGTCACCATGGCCGAGAACGGCCTGCGCCATCGTGGTGAGGCCGTGCCGACCAGCCAGGCCAGCAGCAGCGTCAACGGAACGGCCACCGCCAGCGCACAGCCGGCCAGGGTGAGCGTCGCGGGTAGCCTCTCGGCGACCACCTCCGCCACCGGCCGGTCGGTGACGAGCGAGGTGCCCGCCTCACCACGGCACAGCCCTGCCAGCCATGACAGATAGCGCTGCCAGGCGGGGCGATGCAGCCCGAGCCCTTCCCGCACCTGTTCGAGCTGTTCGGCGGTGGCTCCGCCCCCGGTACGGCTCTGGGCCGCGTCCGAGGGCAGCAGTTCCGTCGCACCGAACACCAGCACCGACACCGCGACGAGCAGGACCAGCGCCCGCGAGACCGCCACGCCGACGACACGCGTCATCACCCGTCCAGCCGGACCTGCTCGATGAAGGCCACGTCGAACCCGGGTCCATCAGGCAGGCCGGAGACGCGCGTCGAGGCGAGGTCCAGCCCGTCGCCGACGCCCCACACCACGTACCCGCCCTCCTCACGCAGGTCGCGCTGGAGCTTTCCGAGGGACTGGCGCCGCCGCTCGTCGTCCTTGGTCGCCATTGCCTGGTCGTAGGCGGCATCCCAGCTCGGACGCTGCCACGCGGTCTCGTTGGTGGGGGAGTTACTGAGCAGGGAGACACGGGCGACATCGGTGAACGGGATGCCGCCGAAGAAGCCGGTATAGAAGTCGCTTTGTGCGAACACCTTCGTCCAGTAGGTGTCCGGCGGCTGGTTGGTCACCCGCACGGTGATACCGGCCTGGCCGAGCTGCGCTGCGAACAGGGTCGCCGCGGTGTCCATCCCCGGATACGAAGCGGTGGTGGCCAACTCCAGTGTCAACCCGTCGGCGTGCCCCGCCTGCTTGAGCAGCTCCTTGGCGCGGGCGAGATCCCTCGTCCGCTGCGGCACGCCGGCCGGGCTGGAGGGGTCGGCTGGGGTCAGCAGGTCGTTGCCGATCTTCCCGTACCCGAGGAATACCTTGTCCAGCAGTTCCTGGCGGTCGGTCGCGAGTTTGATCGCTTCCCGCACGCGGGGATCGTCGAACGGTTCGCGGTCCAGCCGCATGACGAACGGGTACATGGTGACGGCGGGGCGATGCACGACCTTCAGGTTCGGGTTACCGGAGACCTGCCGCACTGTGGCCGGATTGACGCTGCTCGCCACATCAGCCTGACCGGAGATCACCGCCTGGGCGCGGGCCTGCGGATCGGGCACGGCCATGAGCTCTATCCGCGGCGTCGGCGGCCGGTCGCCCCACCACCGGTCGTTGCGTTCGAGCACGGCGTGCTGGGCGTTGCCGCCGGTCATCCGGTACGGGCCCGAGCCGACCACCGGGCGGTCGAAGGCGGTGGTGCCCTCGGGGATCACGAACGTGAACGATGCCAGCGCCTGCGGCACCTCCGCGTAGGGCTTGACGGTGACGAGTTCGAGGGTGTGGTCGTTCACCATGCGGGCGGCGTCCATGTCGAACATCTGCAGCCGGCCGAAGTTCTCGGCGGCCTTGTCGGCGATACGGCGCAGCGAGAACAGCACGTCCGCCGCCCGTACGGGCTTGCCGTCGGTGAAGGTCACGCCCTCGCGCAGCCGGATCGTCCAGGTGGTGAGCTTGGCATCGGGTGCGAAGGAGGTGGCCAACCGCGGCTTTATGTTGCCATCCGGCGCGTATGTTGCCAGGACGTCGTACATCAGGGCGAAGCGGGTCAGGTCGGACTGGTTGCCGATACCGCCGTGCGGGTCGTAGATCGCGGTGGCGGGAGCACCGACCGCGACGTACCGCAGCGTCTGAACGGCCGGTGCCGTCGCGGAGCCGCCGCTGTCGCCGCCGCATCCGGCCGTCACCAGGGCCAGGCCGAGGACGAGGGCACCGAAGCGGGTAGGCAGGGAGGTCATCAAGGGTTTTCCGTTTCTTGTTCTGGTCGGGTCAGTACCGGGCGAGAACCCGATTGATCAGTTCGGCGAGCGAGGTGACGGCGGGCGGGCGCAGCACGCCGTAGTGGTCGGTGTCCAGCCCGTGGACCTCCAGCGGGCCGGCCAGATGGCGGCCCCAGCCCAGGTCGGGAAGGTCCGGCGGAGTGTCGTCCACGCCCATGCCCACGCCGGAGTTGCGCACGGCCCGCCGTTCGGCCCGGACCAGCACGGTGGCGGCGGTCTCGTCGGCCAGCCGCCGGGGCGTGTGGGCGCCCAGGCCACGCAGGTGGCGGGCGAAGACGGCGACCCGTTCCCGCGGGTCCTCGCCCCGGCCCAGCAGCCGGTGCTCCCGAAGCCGCGCCGCGACCGCCTCCCACCGCTGCTCGGCGGGCATCGCGAGCAGCGCCTCACGGTCCGCGCGGGTGCCGACGCCCAGGTCGAGGCCCAGGTACGCCTCGAACGCGCCGAGCTGCCGTACGGTCGCCTCGGCCAGCTCATCGCCTGGCAGCGGCGTGATGTAGGTCGGGTCGTTGGAATCGAACATCAGCAGCAGCCCGACCGCGGCGCCGTCTTCATGGAGCTGACACGCCACCTCCTGGCCGAGGCTCCCGCCCATCGACCACCCGCCGAGCAGATAGGGACCGCGCGGGCGGTGCCGCCGGATCGCCTCTCGGTAGCGGCGGGCCAGGCCCCGCAGGTCGTCCGGGGCGGACGAGCCGGCCAGGCCGGGGTCGGTCAGCGCGACGATCGCGAACCGCTCATCCAGCAGCCGGGACAGCTCGGCATAGCACAGGACGTCACCGCCGGACGGGTGGATCAGGAACAGCGTCCGCTCTTCCGTCCCCTCCCGCATCGGCACGAGGATGTCGTCATGGCCGCCGGACACGGCAGCGGGAGGCTCGTCCCACGCCGAGGGCTCGGTGGCCAGGCGGCGCAGCCGGGCCGCGTACCTGGCGAACATTTCATCCACCTCGGCGTCGGGCAGCAGCCCGGCGACGGCATCCCACTGCACCAGCAGTTCCTCACGCTGCACCAGCACCTGGTGGTCCAGCCACGTCTGCGGGGTCTGGCTGAGGGCGTGGACCTGTTCACCCACCCACTGCAGATCGGGCCGGCCGCCGACGAGGTCCTCCAGGCCGAGAGCGCTGGTGAACACCACGGGCACGGACTCGGCGCGTCCCTGCCCCGAGGCGCGTTCGGCGAGGAGGTCAAGCGCCGAGTAGGTGCGGTGGTCCAGGTCGGCGAACAGCCGGCGCTGCGCCCGCCGTACCTGCTCGGCGAACGTCCCGGGCTCGCGCCGGTCCACTTCGTGCAGGAGCAGCGAGGTGAAGTCGCCGACGACCTTCTCGACGTCGGGGTGGATCGGCGGACGGTCGAACAGGGTGAGTGTGACCGCGAAGTGCTCGCTTCCCGACCAGTCCGCCAGCGTCTCCGCATAGGCGGTCAGCAGGACGGCGGTGGGGGTGACCTTCTGCCGGGCCGCCTCCTGTTTCAGCGCGCGCCACTGTTCGGTCGTCAGCCGCGCGGTGCGGCGGACGAAACGCGGGGCGCCGTCGGGTACGGCGACCGGCAGCGGCGGAGGGCCGGGCAGCGTGTCCAGCCGTTCCCGCCAGTAGCCGGCGGCGCGCCGCCATTCGGCGCCCTGCCGGGTCTGCTCCAGAGCGCGCACGCAGGCCGCGAAGTCGATGGCGGGCTCGGGCAACGGGGTATCGGGGTGCTCGTAGTAGTGGCGGACCTCCCGGTCGATGATCCAGTAGCTGCCGGCGTCACAGATCAGCACGTCAACGCCGATGAACAGCCGCACCCGCCCCCCAGGCAGCCGGGCGACCTGGATCTGCACCAGCGGCCAGCGGTCGGACGGGCCGGGGTCACGGGAGATCCGCTCCCGCAGCCGCGTCAGCCGGTCGGCCAGGGCCGCCTCGCCGGACCCGGTCAGGTCATGCATCCGGATCCGGTACGGAGGCACGTGGTCGAGCACCTTGAGGCGCCCTTGGCGGGTGACGATCGCGCGCAACATCGGATGCCTGGCGATCACCTTCCGCCAGGCATGCTCGTACCGGGCCAGGTCCAGGTCGGGGCAGTGGTATTCGAGGTAGAACTGGCAGGCGATGTCGCCCAGTGCGTAGCCGCCCTCACGCCCGACCCAGTAGGCATGCTGGACGCGGGTCATGGAGAAGGTGCCGTCAGCTGAATCCGCCGGGTCGTCGCGTCGTGTCCCGAGGTCTTCAACGGCGGCCGGCGGTCCCGTCACGGCGGGCCGGCCCGGCTCCCGGGCGGTCAGCAGACTGGCGAGCGCACCGACCGTGGGGTGGGCGATCAGGTCCCGCAGCCGCAGGTGCACCCCGTGGGAACCGCGCAGCAGGGCGAGAATGCGGGTGGCCAGCAGGGAATGCCCGCCGAGGGCGAAGAAGTCGGCGTCGGCCGAGGTCACCGGCACGCCCAGCAACTCCGACCACAGCTCGGCCACCGCCCGCTCAGCGGGGGTGAGCACGTTCTCCTGGCCGGGATCGGCGGCCTGCCGCACGGGCGGGACGTAGGCAGCCTGGGCGACGCGTTCGCGCAGGTCGGTGGTCGACACGGCGACCACCGGCGGGCGGGGGCGGCGCCGGCCGGCCAGGACCCGGTCCAGCGCCGCCATCCCGGTCTGTGCCCCAAGTGCGAACGCCAGCCGTACCGTCCGCTCGGTACCGGCGGGGCCGACCTTCCACGCGTCCCACACCACGCTGACCCATCTGGCGCCGGATCCCGCTCCTTCGGCGAGGGCGTCCAGGTAGCGGTTGGCCGCGCAGTACGGCCCCATGCCGATGCCGCCGACAAGGGTGCCCGCCGAGGACATCAGCACCACGTCGCGGGGCCTGCGGTCGGCCGGCAGCCGGTCGACCGCCTCGCGCAACGCGAGCGCACCGGCGATCTTGGCGTGCACGTGCCCGGCGACCTCGCCGGGTCCGACCCCGCGCAGGGGACGCAGGCCGGCAGTCGCCACGACCCCGGCCGCGTGCACGACCAGGGCGAGCGGTCCTTGGGCCGATAGCTCCTCAAGGAGCGCGGCGGTGCCTTCGGGATCGGCGGCGTCCAGCCGCCTGACCTCGATGGGCAATCCCTCCTCGGCAAGCCTGCGCAGTGACGCGGCCCGGTCCCGGGCGGCCGGATCGGCGTCATCGCCGGCGGGCGGCCCGGTCCGGGAGGTGACCACCACGCGCAACCCCTTGCGGGCGAGATGGGCGGCGGTGGTGAGGCCGACATCACCGAGTCCTCCGATGATCAGTGCCGTCGGGACGCCGGCGGAACCGGAGGTGTCCGGGGCATGCCGGGGCCGCCATGGGACGATTCCCCGCAGCCAGCGGTTTGCGCCGCGCAGGGCCGGCTCCGCGCCGGAGGCCGCGGTGGCGAGGAGGTCGGCCAGCTCGGCGGGCACCGCCTCGGCCAGGTCAGTGTGCTCGTCCACGTCCAGCACCCGCCAGCGCACACCTGGCTGCTCCTGGGCGATGACCCTGGGCAGCGCGTGCAGCGCCGCGGCGGCGGGATCGGAACGTTCGATGCCGGTCACCCGCTGGGCTCCCCGGGTGACCTGGAGGAGCAGCCGGGCGGACCGCTCCCCGGTGAAGAAGGTCTCGGCGAGCCGCGCGTGCGCCAGCACGCCTTCGCTCACGGCCTCAGGGTCGGCGCGGCGGGCACCCCACTGCCCGGCCAGCATCACCACGCCCGTCCACTCGGCGTCGGGATGTTCACCTGCCCGGGCCGCGGGAATCGCCTCCGCGCCGGCGGCCGACAACGACTCGACCACCGTGGCGATCGTGTCCTCGTCATCACCGGTAACTGCCCAGAGGCCCTCCAGCCCAGCCACCGGATCGAGCGGCGGGACCTGAGTCCAGACGGGAATCTGCAACGGTTCATCCTCGTCGGGCTCCCGCGTCCCCGTGACGGGCCGCGCGGGCTCCTCCGGCGGATCGATCCACAGCCGCCGACGCTGGAACGCCTGGCCGGGCAACGCGACCCGCTGCCGCCGGTGATGCATTCCCGCGAAGTCCGGCTCCACTCCGTGCGTCCACAGCTGTCCGACTGTCTCGCGAAGAGCCAGCAGATCGTTGTCGTCCTGGTCGGTGGCCAGGGTGGTCAGTGCGGCCCGCAGATCCGGCAGGCGGTGGGCTCGGGCCAGAGCCGCCAGTGCCCCGCCGGGCCCGACGTGGACCAGCACCACCGGTGCCCCCTCGGCCCTGTCCACGGCTGTCCGGAGCCCCTGGGAGAACCGCACCGGCTCACGAAGCTGCCGCACCCAGTGGTCGGCCGTACCCAGCTCGGTGGTCACCACTTCCCCGGTCAGCGTGCTGACCACGGGCAGCGACGGCACCCCGGCGGCCAGCCCCGCCGCGGCGGCCCGCAGCCGGGGCAGGGCCGGTTCGACGAGCCGCGAGTGCGCCGCTCCGTCGAACCGCAGCCGGGCCGGCTCGTGTCCGGCGTGCATCAGCGTCTTCTCCAGCGCCGCCACGGCCGGCTCGGGGCCGGAGACCACGCACGAACCGGGAGCGTTGAGTGCCGCCAGATCGATGCCGGGATGCTCGCGCAGCAGCTCGCGGGTCTCGGCCTCGCCGAGCGGCACGGACAACATGGCGCCGTCGCCGGCGGCTTGGGCCATGGCCAGGGAGCGGACGGCGACGAGCCGTACCGCGTCCGGCAACGGCAACGCTCCGGCGACCACGACCGCGGTGTACTCGCCGAGGCTGTGCCCGACGACCAGATCGGGGCGCACACCCCAGGTCTCCAGCAGCCGTGCCGTGGCCAGGGAGACCGAGAACAGGGCGGGCAGCCCCGGCACCGGCCCGCGGATCCGGTCCTCGTCACCACGGACGACCGCACGGATGTCAAGGCCCAGGTGGGCGGCGAACAGCTCAGCGCACTCGTCCACGCACGCGGCGAACGCCGGCTCGGCGTCGTAGAGGGTGGCGCCCATGCCCGCGCGGGCGCTGCCCCCGCCGGGAAAGGCGAACACGAGCCTGGGTGGTACAGGGGGCGCTGCGACCGGCGCGGCCTCGCGTAGGGCCGCCGCCACATCCGCGTCATCGGCGATGACACTGACCCGATGGGTCTGGTGGCGACGGCCCTGCTGCAACGTGTAGGCCAGGTCCGCCACCTGTACGGCGGGCGCCCCCTCGACCCAGCCGGTCAGGGCTGCCACGGTCTGCTCCAGCGCCTCGGGGGTGTGCGCCGACAGCACCACCGGGTGCGGCCGGCGATCGGCGGGCGGGGCGGGCCGCTCGGGTGCGGGTCCTGCGACGACGTGGGCGTTGGTGCCGCCGATGCCGAACGAGCTGACCCCGGCCAGCTCCGGACCGTCCCAGCGGCGAGTGCGGTTTACCACCTCGAACGGCGACCCCGCCAGACTGAGCAGATCGTTGACGGGTTCGGCGTGCAGCGAAGCGGGCAACACGCCATGCCGGATCGCCAGCACCGTCTTGATGAACGACGCGATCCCGGCTGCGGAGTTGGTATGGCCGAGATTGCTCTTGACCGAACCCAGCCCACACCACGCTGGGCCGGTGTCGCCGAACACCTGACGCAGCGCGGCGACCTCGATCGGATCGCCCAGCCGGGTGCCGGTGCCGTGCGCCTCGATGTAGCCGACCTGCCGGGGGTCCGCCCCGGCGATCGCCAGAGCCTCTGCGACAGCCCGGGCCTGCCCGCGCACCGACGGCGCGGTCAGCCCGGTCTTGCCCGCTCCGTCGTTGTTGACGGCCGATCCGTGCACCACGGCGAGAACCGGGTCGCCATCGTCCAGGGCGTCGCGCAGCCGGCGCAGCACGACCGCGCCGACGCCCTGGGTGTAGACGATTCCGGTGCCATGGGCGGAGAACGGGCGTACCCTGCCGTCTTCGGAGTAGATGCCGTCGGGGGTGGATAGGTATCCCCGGCCCTGCGGCACGATCAGAGAGGCGCCTCCCGCCAGTGCCGTGTCGCACTCACCCGACAGCAGCGACTGCACCGCGAAGTGCACCGCGACCAGCGAGGTCGAGCAGGCGGTGTTGACCGAGACCGCCGGGCCGGTCAGGTCCAGCCGGTAGGCCACCTGTGCGGGCAGGTAGTCGGTCTGCGTGGAGATGGCCGTCTGGAGGCTGCCACCGGGATCGGCGCCGCCGCCGGTGGGATCCCAGCGCCCGGTCAGATTCGCGGCCAGATAAGCACTCTGCGCTGCTCCGGCGAACACCCCCACCGCTCCGGCGCCACGGCCGCCCCCGTGCCCGGCCTGCTCCAATGCCCGCCAGCAGATCTCCAGGAAGAGCCGCTGCTGCGGGTCCATCAGCGCGGCCTCCCCGTCAGTGAGCCCGAACGGCTCAGGATCGAACAGGTCCTGGCCCTCGATCAGCCCGGCCACCGGCACGTAGGCGGGGTCGCCGCGCAGCTTGCGGGGCACTCCGCGCTCGGCGAGCTCGTCATCGGTGAGCCGGGTCAGCCCTTCACGCTCTTCGACCAGCAGCCGCCACAGCGCATCAGCGTCCGGCGCGCCGGGGAAACGGCAGGCCAGACCGGTCACGGCGATAAGGTCGTGATGAATGTTCATCGGATGGCCGCCTCGGCCTTGAGCCGCGCCAGGCGCCTGGCCTGGGCCCGTCGCGAGGCGGTGTCCACCGGCTCCGCCGCACCGGTTCCGGCCGGTACGGCTGGCGCCGAGGGCGTCGGCGGCGACTCGCTTTCCTCCCGGCGTTCGGTGATGTGCACGGCGAGCTGCCGGATCGTGGGACGGTTGAACATGTCGAGCAGTGTCAGCTTCGGATCGAGCAGTTCGGTCAGCGTCGCGTGAGCGCGCACCAGGGTCAGCGATGTGGCCCCGAGCCGGAAGAACGGCAAGGTGGGATCGACCTCCATGCCCCCGAGCAACTCGCTCAGCACCCGGCTCACCACCCGCTCGACCTCGGCATCGGGCCGTGTCGGGCCTGGCGTGCCAGCCTGCGCTTCATCCCCGATGGGCTCGGGGGCCTGCGGCGTGGGAAGCTCGCGATCCTGGGCGGCGGGGCCGGAGGGTATCGCGGGCAACTCGATGAGGGCATCGTCATCGGCCAGGCGCTCGCCCAGCGTCAGGCCCGCGGCCGCGCGTAGCCGTTCGGCCCAGAAGCCGGCCGCGGCCATCGCCCGCGCTGGGGGCAGTGTCCCCGCGGCGATCCTCACGGTGATCTCCAAGCCATCCTCGGCCGCCTCCCGGATCAGCGTGGCGAGGTCCGCCTCAGAGGCTCTCGGACCGGGCACCGATTCGGGCGCCGGGGGAGCGGCCACATCATCGACCAGTTGCTGATCGGCGGGATCGCCGGGCCGTTGATAGGGGTTCGGCAGCGCCTTGTAGTCGATCTTGCCGTTGCTGGTGACGGGGAACCCGTCCATCGGCACGAACCGGCTCGGCACCATGTAGTCGGGCAGGCGCTCGCGCAGATGGGCGATGACGGCCTCGTCGGCGGGCGGTTGTCCGTGGTCGGCCGCGACCACGTAGGCCACCAGCCGGGGCCGGCCGTCCGGCCCCGGAACCGACAGCGCTACCGAATGCTGGACGCCCGGCATACGGCGCAGCACGGACTCCACCTCGCCGAGCTCGATCCGATGCCCGCGGATCTTGACCTGGCGGTCCATGCGGCCCATGAACTCGATGGTGCCGTCGGAGCGCCAGCGTCCCAGGTCACCCGTGCGGTACAGGCGGCGTCGCAGGACCGGATCGGTGACGAAGCGCTCTGTTGTCTGCCGTTCGTCACCGATGTAACCGCGGGCCAGCCCGTCTCCGCCGATGCGCAACTCGCCGGGCCGTCCGATGGGGCACGGGCGCCCCTGATCGTCCAGGATGTGGAAGCACTGGCCGGGTAGCGCCCGGCCGTACGGGATGCTCGCCCAGGAGGGAGACACCTCACCGATCGGGTAGCAGATCGACCAGATCGACGCCTCCGTGGCGCCGCCCAGGCTGACCACCTGGGCGTCCGGCGCCATGGCACGGATGCGATCGGGCAGCGTGACCGGGATCCAGTCACCCGACAGGAAGACCAGCCGGAGCGACGCGAGCGCCCGGCGGGCCCGGTCCGGGTCGATCTCGGCGTACTCGACGAGCATTTCCATCAGCGCCGGGGCGGTGTTCCACACCGTCACCCGGTGACGTTCCATGAGGTCGAGCCAGTGGCCGGGGTCCCGCTGGCGGGCGGCGTCCGGGAGGACGAGGGCGGCGCCGGTGCCCATCACCCCGAAGACATCGTGGACGGAAAGGTCGAAGCTGAAGGCCGACAGCGCCAGAACGCGGTCCTCGGGGCCGACGGGAAACCTGTCGATCATCGCGTCGATCGTCGTGCGCGCGGCCCGATGCTCAATGGCCACGCCCTTGGGCCGCCCGGTCGAACCGGACGTGAAGATCACATAGGCGAGGTCGTCCGGACCGGGCCGGCGGGCAGGTGCCGTCCGTGCCTCCTTCTCCAGATCGGCCAGCCGGTGCACGCTCACCGTGCCGGGCCAGGCTGGCCCACCGTCTCCGGGTACCAGCGCGTGGTGAATGCCGGCCTGCTCGCAGACGGAGGCGATCCGGCTTTCCGGCCAGGACGGTTCGACCGGCACGTATCCCGCGCCGCTCGCGCAGACGCCGAGCAGGGCGACCACCTGTTCGACGCTCTGGGGGAAGGCGACGGCGATGAGGTCTCCGGGGCCGACGCCGAGGGCGGCCAGCGCGGAGCCGATCCGTTCCGCCCGACCGGCCAGTTCCTCGTGCGTGAGGCCGCCGCCCGTGGCCAGCAGGGCTTCCTTGGCCGGCATGGCGTGGGCCGCGGCGCGTAGCGGATCGGTCAGGAGCGGCCCCGCATCTGTGCGGACGCTCAGCGGTTCGTCCGCCAAGTACGACGGATCCCAGCCGAGCCCGGGATCGTGCCAGGCGTCGGGATCGGCGGCCAGTCTGCGTAGCAGCCTGTGATGCGCGTCTCGCATGCCCTCAACGAGCCCGTCGGCGAACACCCCTTCGACCGCGTCCCAGCAGATGCGCAGCCGGCCGTCCTCATCGTGGACGATGTGGTCCAGGGCCACCTGAGGAGTTTGGGAGACGCCGAAGATCTCTTCGCCGAGCCAGCCTGCGGGGGAACCTCCTGGTGCGGTCAGACCGACGCCGCTGGTGAAGACCACCGGATGGCTAGGGGTGAGGTCAGCAGGCGTCGCGACCTCACGCATCACCTCGATGCCGGAGACGGCGCGGTGCTCCAGGTCAGTCCAGAAGCGGCGGTTGACCTGGGCCGCGAAGTCTTCGAATCCGTTCCAGTGCCGCAGGTCTACCTGCGCGAACTCGACGAGTACCGTGGTGGTGAAGTCGCCGACCACGTGCGTCAGTTCAGGATCGTCAGGGCGGTCGAACAGCGTGGTGTTCAGGCAGAACGCCTCGTCGGCGCCCCAACGGGCCAGCACCAGCCGGAACGCGGCCAGCAGCACCCCGGTTGGACTCAGCCCGCGCCGCGCCGCCTGTTCTCTTAGCGCTCGCCATTCCCCGCTGTCCAGCTCGGCGTAACTGCGGGTGAACCGATGGGCACGGACCTGCGCCAGATCCTTGGCCCATGGCAGACGCGGTCCTGGCGGCAGTGACGTGGCCCGCCCCCTCCAGTACTCCAGGTCATGTTCCCGGCGCCGCACCTCGTCAGGATCGGTGTGCCGGCGGCGAACGACCTCGGCGAAGGTTGTCGGTACGGGGGGCAACGCGGTGTCCGGATCAGCGACGAGCCGCCCCCATTCGGACATGACCTGCATCCAGCCCGTCAGATCCAAGGAGAGGATGTCGGTCCCGAGGAAGATCCGGGTGCGGCCGTCCGGGAGAAAGGCCGCCCGGATATCGAAGAGCGGCCACCTGTCGGCGGGACGCACCTGGTGGGAACGTTCGTACCGCAGCAGGCGGACTCGCTCCTGCACCTCGCCCGGGCCGGCCTTCCGCAGGTCCTCGACGGCGATCTCGTACGGATCGACGTGGGGGAGGATGTGCTGCCGTCCCCGCCGATCGACGATCATCCGCAGCATGGGATGGCGCTGCACCAGCCGGTTCCAGGCTTCCGTCAGCCGCGCCAGGTCGGCCTCCGGGCCGTCAGGACCGGTTTCGCGGTCGTACTCCCGGTAGTAGAACGTCGCGACGCCTCCCAGCGGGAACGCCGGATCCCTGCCGATCCAGTAGGCGGTCTGCAGTGGCGTAAGCGGGAACCCTTCCTCTTCGGCAACGGCCGTGAGACCGAGCCCCGGTTTCCCAGGGTCGGCCATGCCCGCCGCGATGGTCCGGACCGTCGCCGCTCCCAGGAAAGCCGTCATCGGCAGGTCCAAGCCCAGGTCGCGCAGCCGTCGGCGCAGCCGGACGGCCGTGAACGACTCCAGCCCCATGAGGGTCAACTCGGTATCGGCGGCCACCGCCGAGGTCGCTAGTCCAAGTACTTCCGCAACGAGATCCGTGACGTCCTCAACGGACACAGGCGAAGAGGAGAGGGGCGCTTCGGGCATGGGTCTCCTTCAGATCGACGCACAAACCGGCCAAAACCAGCACAAGCCGCGCTATCTACGCAATGATAATCATTATCATGGTCTGTCGCTCGACTCCATAGGCCACACCGGTTGTCACCGGATCGGCGTCGGCAGGGGTGCCAAGAGCCCTGATCTTCACTCTCAAGCTGATGCTTCGAACGGTTTGATCAACTGCGATGGATGTTCACCGATCGACGCGACTTCTCCGCTAGGCGTCCGTGCTCAGCGGGGCGGGAGTTCCCGTTCCGATGAGTGAGGTGGCGTCCAGGTCGTCCAGCTTGCGTTCGCCGAGGAGGTGCTGGAAGGCCGTGTGCACTCGCTCGGCGGCGGATTCGTCCAGGCCGGTGAGCATGCCGCGAAAGCCGCTGCCGAGCGCGAGTCGCCAGGCGAGCGTGGGGTTCAGCGGGATCCGCAGCGGTGCGCGGGTCACGGTGATCTGTGTAAGCCTGCGGGCGGCCAGCCATGCGGCCAGCTCGTCCTCGGTGTCGATCCTCGACACCGCCTGCTTGCTGGGGGGCGGGCCGATCCGGACGTCTCGTACGCGCTCGACCGCCTCGGTGAACAGCCGGCCGAAGTCCTCCATCGCGCCCTCGGCCCAGGTGGTGATGACCAGCCGTCCGCCGGGCCGGAGCAGCCTGGCCAGGCGGGAGGCTGATGCGTCCATGTCGGGCAGCAGGAATACGCCGTGGACGCATTGCACCACGTCGTAAAGGTGACCCTGGTGAGGCTCCCAGGCGGTGGCGTCGGCCTGGATGAAGCGTGCGTTGTCCAGACCTTCGAGCGCCGCGCGGCGCCGGCCGTGGGCGAGTAGCTCTCCGGCGAGGTCGATGGCGTCCACGTGCCCCTGTGGCCCGGTCGCCTTCGCGGCCGGTATGGCCGAGGCGCCCGCGCCGCAGCAGACGTCCAGCACGCGTTCGCCCGGCTGGATCCGGGCGGTCGTGACCGTCGCCTCTCCGATGCGGTTCCACAGCAGCGGCGAGACCGCGGCGTACTCGTTGGCGGCGCTGTCGAAGACGGTGCCGATGCCAGCAGATGTCATAGGAATTCTTCCGTCGGTGAGGTTCCGGCCATTCTGACCGGGAAATGATTATCGCCACCGCCCCGTCATTGCAGCAATGAAAATCATTCTTGTATGGTGTCGAATGCGGCGGCACGGGGATCCGGGGCCGCTAGGGCGGGGTGGGGCCTTGGGCGTGGAGGCAGGGTGAAGCTGCGCAGTCCTTCGTCACCCAGTGTCCTGGCCGGCTTTGCTGCGGCCGTCTACCACGAGTGCGATGGCCAGCCCGGTGAGAGCGAGGGCGAGGGCGGGCACGATCGCGAGGCGAGGTGCGGCGACCAGCAGCGGCGTGGCCTCGCTCACCATGCCGCCCCAGTCGGTGTCGGGCGGGGGCGGGCCGATGCCGAGGAAGCTCAGCGAGGTGACGGCGATCAGCGTCCGGGCGATGTCGTGGTCGCCGACGACGGCGTGGTGATCGTGCCTTCGGGCAAGGCACTCGAGCTCGTGCAGTCGGCTGAGGACCACGAGAACTGGGAGGAGTTCAGCCGGATGCGGCTCGCGCAAGGCGCACGACTGTCCGACTACTACCCGCTCAGCCCCGACAGCCGCGCCGAGTACGAGGCGTGGCGCGACGCCGGCCGCCGGCCGCTTGTCTGAGCCCCCGCCCGCCATCCGGGGCTGGCCGTCGTGATCGACCACCTGGCGAACGCGCACGAGCCGGGTGCCGACCCACGGTCCTGGCGCACCGCGCTCGATGAGCTCGCCCGGGCCCGCTCTCGGGCGATCAAGCGCTGTGGTCACCGAGCTGAGGCTCGGGACGGCGCAACTCGGCGGGCTCTACGCACCCATGGGTGGCCGTCCGCGTCCGTCGCAGGCCAGATGGATCTTGCTGGTCAGTCCGCCACGGGATCGTGCACGTACACGGTGAGTACGGGTGTGCCTTCCCGACCCGAGCTGGCGCGTCGGTCATTCTCGGCGGCCTGACCCACCCCGTTGGCTTGACCAGCAGTTCACCAGGTCTTGCCGGCCTGCTCCCGGATCGTGCGGTTGATCCGATTGAAGAAGTTGGTGATCGCGATGTTCAGGATGATCGCGGACAGTTGCTTCTCGTCGAAGTGAGCGGCGGCGGCGTCCCAGATCTCGTCGGTCACGCCCGGCGCGCCGTCCTGGATCCGGGTGGCGCCCTCGGCCAGCGCGAGCGCTGCCCGCTCCGCCTCGGTGAAGAAGGGCGTCTCGCGCCACGTGACCACGTTGTGCAGCCGCTCGTCGGTCTCTCCGTGCTTCTTCGCCGACTCGACCCCGGCAAAAACGCACGGGCTACAGCCGTTGATCTGGCTGGCCCGCAGGTGGACCAGCTCGAGCAGGCGCGGATCGACGCCACCGGCGTGAATCGCCTTGTGGAGGTGCTGGATCGCGGTCATCACGTCGGGATTCGCCCGGCTCTTCATACGTGCTTCCATGGTCTTGCCCCTTCATCGGTTACCTGCGCCCATCCGGGCTCGTCATCACCCATGACGGAGCAGATCCGAGGAAGGTAACAACATGTCCGACACCAGCCCGACGGACCCGGTGGCCGAGGCGTTCGAGGCCCAGCGCGACCGGCTGCGCGCGGTCGCCTACCGCATGCTCGGATCGCACGCCGACGCCGAGGACGTGGTCCAGGAGGCCTGGCTGCGGCTCTCCCGCCAGGACAGGGCGACCATCCACAACCTCGCCGGCTGGCTGACCACGGTGGTCGGCCGGATCAGCCTCGATGTCCTGCGATCGCGCCAGGCCCACCCTGAGGCGTCCTACGACGACCGGCTACCCGAGCTCGTCGTGACGGTCGACGACGGCCCTGCGCCAGAGGACGACGTGGCGCTCGCCGACTCGGTCGGGCTCGCGCTCCTGGTCGTCCTGGAGTCGCTCGGGCCGAGCGAGCGGCTGGCGTTCGTGCTGCACGATCTGTTCGCGGTGCCGTTCGACGAGATCGGCCAGATCCTCGGCAAGTCCACCGACGCCACCAAGATGCTCGCCAGCCGCGCCCGCAGGAAGGTGCAGGCGACCGAGCGGCCGACGGTTAGCGGACGGGAGCAGCGAGAGGTGGTCCAGGCCTTCCTGACGGCGGCTCGCCGCGGCGACTTCGAGGGGTTGCTGCGCGTACTCGACCCCGAGGTGAGGCTGACCGTCGACACCCCCGATGGTGCGGTCGTCATCCTCGGCGCCACCCAGGTCGCCGCCGGCGCGCAGCTGGGCGCCAGCGCAGCCGCGCGGGGGCGAGCGGTGCTCGTCAACGGCCTTCCCGGGATCGTATCTTGGCGCGAGGACGGCTCCCCACTCTCGGTCATCGCGTTCACCGTCGTCGACGGCCGGATTGCCGGCATCGCGACCGTGACCGACCCGGCCAGGCTCGCGTCGATGGACCTGCCGGATCCGGGGTGAGCCACTGCCGAGACGGCGCCAGTGCGAGCAGTCAAGGTATGTGGATCAGTTGACCTGTTTCAGGCTGCGTGGGCTTCGGGGCGTTCGACGAGGTGTCCGCGTTCGAAGCGGGCCCGCCGGAGAGCCGGACTCAGTTGCCCACGCCGAGGTAGGACATGAACGCGGACGGGTACCGGTCGCCGCGGGCCCCGCCCGGCGGCACAGCCTTCTCGATGTCGGCGAGATCGTCCGCCGTGAGGACCAGGTCCATCGCGGGCAGCGCCTCGGCCAGCCGCTCGCGGGTGCGGGCGCCGGCCAGCGGCACGATGTCCTCGCCCTGTGCGGCCACCCAGGCGATGGCCAACTGGGCGACGGTGCAGCCCTTCGCCTCGGCGACCCGGCGCAGCGCGTCCACGAGGGCGAGGTTGTGTTCCAGGTTCCCGCTGGAGAAGCGCGGGCTGAAGCCGCGCATGTCGCCGGGGCCGGCGGTGTGGCCGGCGGTCCAGTGCCCGGAGATGAGGCCGCGGCTGAGGACGCCGTAGGCGGTCAGGCCGATGCCGAGCTCCCGCAGCGTGGGCAGGACGTCCGCCTCCACCGCGCGGGACATCAGCGAGTACTCGATCTGCAGGTCGGCGATCGGATGCACGGCGTGCGCCCGGCGGATCGTCGCCGCATCGACCTCCGAGAGCCCGATGTGCCGCACGTATCCGGCGTCGACCATCTCCTTGATCGCGCCCACCGTCTCCTCGATGGGGACCGCCGGGTCCAGCCGGGCGGGACGGTAGATGTCGATGTGGTCGGTGCCCAGCCGGGTCAGCGAGTAGGCCAGGAAGTTCTTCACCGCCTCGGGACGGCCGTCCTGCCCGCCGAACTCGGAGCCCGGCCCCCGCAGCTGGCCGAACTTGACGCTCAGCTGGTAGCTGTCGCGATCCCGGCCGCGCAGTGCCTCGGCGAGCAGCAACTCGTTGTGGCCCATGGCGTAGAAATCGCCGGTGTCGATCAACGTGACGCCGGCCTCCAGCGCGGCGTGCACGGTGGCGATGCTCTCCGCGCGGTCGGCCGCGCCATAAGCGCCCGACATGCCCATCGCACCCAGGCCCAGCACGGAAACGGCCGGTCCGGTGCGGCCCAAAGTTCGCATCTGCATCACGTTCTGCCTCCTTGTCGATGTCACCCCCAACCCTGCGCCCGGGCCGGGACGGGCGGAAGCGGAGCGTTCATCATGGGAGAGCCGCTCCCTGGCTCGGCTCGCCGGCCGCGCGGCAGAATGAAGCCATGCAACGTGACCAGCTCGCCGACTTCCTGCGCCGCCGCCGCGAGGCAATCCGGCCGGCCGAGGTAGGCCTGGCCGACAGCCCCCGCCGCCGCACCAGCGGCCTGCGCCGGGAGGAGGTGGCGATGCTCGCCGGCATGTCGGTGGACTATGTCGTACGCCTCGAGCAGGGCCGCAGCAGTCAACCCTCGACCCAGCTGCTCGGCGCGCTGGCCCGGGCGTTGCGCCTGTCCGACGATGAGCGCGACCACCTGTTCCACCTGGCCGGCCACCGGCCCTCGCCCGCCGACGGGGTGGCCCGCCTGGCCCGCGCCGGCCTGATACGCATGCTCGACCTGCTCGGCGACACCCCGGCCCTGGTGCTGTCCGACCTGGGCGAGGTGCTCGCCCAGAACCGGGCGGCCGCCCTGCTGACGGGCGACCACACCCGCTTCACGGGCGACCGGCGCTACCCCGTATACCGCTGGTTCACCGAGCCCGCCGCCCGCGCCGTTTGCCCGCCCGAGGAGCAGGAGCATCAGGCCCGCCAGATGGTGGCCGACCTGCGCGCGGTCGCCGGCCGCCGGTCCGGTGACCCGACGGTCGCCGGGCTCGTCGACCGGTTGCAGGCCGCGAGCGCCGACTTCCGCCGGCTCTGGTCCGAGCACGAGGTGGCGGTCCGGCGCGCCGACCGCAAGACCCTGCTGCACCCGCGGGTGGGCCGCCTGCTGATGGACTGCGAGACCCTGATCACCCCCGACCAGGGGCAGCAACTGCTGGTGCTCACCCCGGCGGACGCCGAGACCCGCGAGCGGCTGGAGCTGCTGCGGGTACTCGGCATCGAAGAGTTCCCCACGAGGGCAACGGACACGCC
Source organism: Nonomuraea marmarensis (assembly GCF_043197025.1). NCBI lineage: Bacteria > Bacillati > Actinomycetota > Actinomycetes > Streptosporangiales > Streptosporangiaceae > Nonomuraea > Nonomuraea marmarensis. Next base: position 76,987 of record NZ_JBICRM010000016.1, on the reverse strand, counting down.
CGTACGGTGAAGCACGACCGGCTGGTGGAGATCGCGGCCAACCTCGAGGCCCAGGTCCAGGAAGCTCACGAACGTGGGTGGCGCGGAGAGGTCACCGGGCTGCAGGTCCCGTGGTTCCGCCCGATCCGTTTCCCGGCATCTTCGCTACGGTGGTCGAACCGAGCCCGCCGAAGTTCCGTCAGGTGTCGGGTGATCTAGATCGGCGCCGCCCGATACGGTCGGCTGACCAGACGGAGAATCGACCCGGTCACGATGTGCACCGTGGGTGACAGTGCGCCCTCTTCGATGCCGTCGGACCAGGTGCTCCGTCAGCCGCCGCGCTGACATGGGGTGGTTCACGATGACACGAGGAATGCCGCGCCTGCGGATCTCCACTCGACTGGTCGTCCCGGCTCTGGTGGCGCTGACCGCCGCCACCGGGATTGCCGGGCCGGCCACCGCCGACCCACTCCCGGGGCCGGTCTTCGTCGACGGGCAGGCCCAGATAGTGCCCGAGTTCGCCGATCCCGGCACCTGGATCCGGGAGCGGTTGTGGGTCGAGACCGAGTTCGACTCCGACGGCGACGGCCGACGTGACCGCATGCACGTGGACGTGACCAGGCCGGGGCCGACCGCCCACGGGCTGAAGGTGCCGGTAGTCTACGAGACCAGCCCGTACTACGCCGGAACGGCCTCGACCCAGCGGCAGTACTTCTGGAACGTCAACACCGAACTCGGCCAGCAGCCTCCGCCCCGGACCTCACCGCCGCCGATTGCGCACAGGCCGGACCGGACCGCCGTGTCGACCAGCGAGGTCAGCACCTGGGTGCCGCGCGGTTTCGCGGTGGTGCACTCGGACTCGCCCGGCACCGGTCTGTCCGAGGGCTGCCCGACGGTGGGCGGGGCCAACGAGTCGCTGGCACCGAAGGCGATCGTCGACTGGTTGAACGGCCGGGCGAAGGGCTACACCGGCGTCGTCGGCGGTCAGCGGGTCTCGGCGACCGGCTGGTCCACCGGCAAGGTCGGGATGACCGGTACGTCGTACAACGGGACGCTTCCGCTCGCGGCGGCGACGACCGGGGTCAGGGGGCTGGAGGCGATCATCCCGATCGCGCCGAACACCTCCTACTACCACTACTACCGCTCGAACGGGCTGGTCCGGAACCCGGGCGGCTGGCCGGGCGAGGACATCGACTACCTATTCGACTACATCAGCAGCGGCTATCCGGACCGCCGGGAATACTGCGCCCAGCACGTCCGAGCCGACCTGATGAACCGGTACCAGGACCGGTTAACCGGTGACTACAACGACTTCTGGGCGGGGCGGGACCTCCTCAACGCGGTGCGCGGGGTCCGGGCGGCCACCCTGATGGCGCACGCCTTCAACGACTGGAACGTGGTGCCGGAGCACAGTGTCCGGATCCTCACCGCGCTGAAGGCGCAGGGCACACCGGTGCAGGCATACTTCCACCAGGGCGGGCACGGCGGTGCGCCGCCGCTGGACATGCGTAACCGGTGGTTCACCCGCTATCTCTACGGAGTACGCAACGGCGTCGAGAATGATCCGCGGGCCTGGATCGTCCGCAACGAGACGGGGGAGAGCCAGCTCACGCCGTACGCCGATTATCCGAACCCGGCGGCGGCGCCGGTCAGCCTGACGTTGCGGCGCGGCGGCAGCACCGCCGGCGGGTTGACCTCGCTGGCCCGGGCGGACAGCGGCACCGAGCAACTCGTCGACGCCGGTAACCTCGCCTGCAGCGCGGGCACCCTGGCCACCCAGGTGTCGGAGCACCGGCTGCTCTACGTCACTCCGGAACTCAGCGCGCCAGTGCACATCTCTGGCACCACGCAGGTCCGGATCCGGCTGGCCGCGAGCAAGCCGGCGGCGAACCTGTCGATCGCGCTGGTCCGGTTGCCGTGGACCAGCGGCGCGGACTGCGAGTCCAGCACCCGCGGCTCGACGACCAGCATTATCACCCGGGGCTGGGCCGACCCGCAGAACAACCGTTCGTTGCGGCACGGTGACCCACTCAAGCCCGGCAAGTTCGTCGAGCTGACCGTGCCGTTGCAGCCGGACGACCAGGTCGTTCCCGCTGGGTCGCGGATCGGGCTGATGATCTTTTCGACCGACCACGAGTTCACCCTGCATCCCGCGCCGGGCACCGTGCTCACCGTCGACCTGGCCAGAACGTCGGTCGAGCTGCCCGTCGTCGGCGGGCCGCTGGCGATGCCGATCTGCGCCGAGCCGGACGTCCGGCAGATGGTGGTGGTTGGCGGGATCGACAGCGGGGTGCCGAACCGGTCGCTGGCCGGCACCTGCACGGTCAACGACCACATCCTGGACACGGAGGAGTGGCCGGACCACGGCCAGTTCGTCCGGCACGTGACCGAAGTCGCCGGCCGGCTCGTCGCGGCGGACGTGATCACCGCCCGGGAACAGTCCGCACTCGTCCGCGCCGGCGCCCAGTCGAAGGTCGGCAAGTGAGCCCCCGTGACCACCGTCCTGGCCAAGCTCGGCGTGCGGGATCGAGTGCAGGCCACCGTGGCAGCATACGAATCCGGCCTCGTGCAGCCGGGCAGGGATCGCCCTGACTGCCCGCCGTCTTCGGTCAGCCAGCTCGGGTGAGGGTGTCGATTGCGGTGACGTCTTCGGTTGTGAGGTCGAAGCCTTGCAGGTCGAAGTTGGTGGCGATGCGTTCCCGGCGGGAGGACCTGGGCAGGATCACGATGTCGTGTTCCAGATGCCAGCGGAGGACGACCTGGGCGGGAGTGACTTCGTGCCTTTGGGCGATCTCGGTGAGGACTGGGTTGTGCAGGTCGGTGTTCTTGAGGCCGCTGTAGCCCTCGACGACTACCCCTCGGTGGCGGTGCTCCTCCAGCAGGGCTGGGTCGTGCCGCGCCGGGCTCCACGGAATCTGGTTGACCGCCGGCTGCTGTCCGGTGGCCTTGGTCAGCAGGTCGATCAGTGCCGGGCTGTAGTTGCTGACCCCGACGTTGCGGACCAGTCCGGCGTCCTTGGCGGACAACAGCTCCTGCCACGTCGAGACGAGCTCGTCCCGGCCCGTCGGCCAGTGGATCAGCCAGAGATCCACGTAGCCGGTGTCGAGCAGCCGAAGACTCGACTCCAGGGTACGACGGGCATGCCGCGCGTCCTGCGGGGGGAGCTTGGTGGTGACGAAGACCTGCTCCCGGTCCAAGCCACTGTCTTTCACGGCTCTGCCGACGTCCGACTCGTTCTGGTACAAGGTCGCGGTGTCGATATGTCGGTAACCGATCTCAAGCGCCGCACGCACCGACTCGTACGCCGCCTTGGGCCGCAGCTGCCAGGTCCCAAAACCGATCAACGGCAGCGCTGTGCCACCAGGCAGGTTCACTGTCTTAGTCATGCGTAGCATTCTGCCCCAACACCCTGCCTTGATCGACGGCCGCTCGCTAGGCACGGGCAGCTGTGGCACTTTGTCGAGCTGCTGGTGCGGCCCTCTGCCGCCGCGCTGGCCGAGGCGGGTTCTATCAAGATCGACAGTAGCTGCCGGGTCGGCGGCGGACAGTCTGGTGAGCCGCCCAGGCTCGGCCGGCAAGATCATTGTCTGGATACGGTCTGTTCGTGATCGTGTCGAACACACTCTTCTGCCGCTGTGATGTGAGTGCGTTCGCGCTGGCCCACTCGGTCTGCCGGCTCGCCGGACGAGGCCGGAGTCCAGATGCACCGAGAACGCGCGCCCCATACCCGGCGCCGAGGGGGATGAGGCCTTCTTTCATGAAAGGCCCGTGACAGACCTCCGGCACAGGCAAGGCAGTCCGCGGGCAGCGGCTTACCCAAGGGGCGGGCTCGCGGTGTTGCCGGACCGGATGGCTCATCGGTCGCTCTGCCCCGTACCCCCCAGGCCCTGGCGGTGAGCCGGATGGACCCGTCCGGGGCGGAGGGCAGGCGGACACGCAGCAGATCGCGCAGCGCACCACGGTGCTGTTCGGTCAGGGGCTCGTAGGCATCGCCGACAGCGCACACCTCGTGCTCGTGGCCCACATGGTGACAATACGACCGTTTCCGATCACAGCTCCAGCAATGCACTCATCTGCCGCGATCCTCACGCCGCCCCGTGGGCTCCGCGCACATCCCCCGCCGTGATCACACTTCGCCTCCTTGCCCTGACCGCCCGGCCATGCCGCAAGCTGGGTGGTCGGTAGGCGGGTCGGCTCTGGTCTTCCGTCCAAGGTGGGCGCAGCTTCGGGTGTGACTTCGTGCGATGAGTTCTTGATGGCGACGACCGGAGCGGTGGGTGCTGATCCGCTGCGGATGGCGACTCGTGACCCCAGGAGGGACTCGAACGCACTGGTCTGCCCATGAGCGGTCGCGCGATCAGCCGACGTCGCGGCAGAGGCAGAAGGGATGGCCGGCCGGGTCGAAGAGCACCCGGACATTGTCCTGCGGCTGGTAAGTAGCGACCGAGGCTCCGAGTGCGACCGCCTCGGCGACCGCCGAGTCGAGGTCTCCGACCTGGAAGTCGAAGTGCATCATCGGGCGCTGCTGCCCGTCGACGGGCGGCCACACGGGGGCCTGGTAACCGGCCGCCTGCTGGAACACGACATAGATGGATCCCTCGGGAGCGGCGAGGATCGTGGTGCCCGGCTCCTCGTGACCGATGGTCCACCCGAGCAGTTCGGAGTAGAACCTCGCCAACGCGCCGGGGTCAGGCGCCTCGATAGCGGTTCCCCACCACATGCCTTTCGTTCGAGATCGCACCCGTGCACCTTCCAGGGGAGTGTCATTGTCGGTCATTGGGCACCCTAGAACCCATTGCGGACGTTCTACTTCCGGAATCGCAGGCCCGCTGACGATCGTCGCGCTGCCCCGCATCGCGTCTGCCGCTACCGGGGACACCCGCTCATGCCGCGATGAGCGCGTTGGGTCAGCTCCCCTCCCTGCGCAGGTCATCGATGATCCACAGCAGAGCAGACACCCCGTTGGAGTACCGCAGGTAGCGCGGGTTCTGGTTGCTCTTCGGTTCGCACTTGTTGCGGAGTCGACGTAGCTCCTCGATCATCTGCTGTAAGCGTTCGACATCAGTCATTGATCACCAAACGGGCGTTCGTTCGGACCGGCCGGGCTTCCCCGCCGGGTTACGCTGATCACGTGTGGGTTTCTCCCCGTGAGGACTGTGGTTCCATGACCGATGGCGCGCGGACCGGCCCCTCGATCCGGCAGCTCTCCTCCGAGGTCGTCTACTCCAACAGCTGGATGACGCTGCGCGAGGACAGGATCGAGCGGCTGGACGGGTCGCACGGCGTCTACGGCTATCTGGAGCGGCCCAACGCAGTGCTGGTCATGCCGCTGGAGAATGACGGCTTCCACCTCGTGGAGGAATACCGCTATCCGATGCGGCGCCGTTCGTGGAGCTTCCCGCAGGGGTTCGCGCCCGCGCCCACGCTGGAGGAGGCGGCCCGGGACGAGCTCGAGCAGGAGACCGGGCTGCGGCCCTCCAGCATGACGCTGCTCGGCACCATCGACGTGGCGCATGCCATCAGCACCGAGCACTCCAACGTCTACCTGGCGACGGACCTCACGCACGGTGAGAGCGTCCGCGAGCACACCGAACAGGACATGCGCCAGCATTGGGTGTCACGCACCGAGTTCGAGCAGATGATCCGCACGGGCTCGGTCCGGGACTCTGGGTCGTTGGCGGCCTACACGCTGTTCTTGCTGTCCGGGCATGCCTAGCGCCCGATGTTCTCGCGGGCGGAGGCCACGGCCTGGAGGATCTCGATCTGCCCGTCGCCGGTCGCGGCGAAGGGCGAGACGACCAGGGTCGTGGCCCCGTTCTTGAGATACTCCCGCATCCGGTCGGCGATCCGCGTGACGGGGCCGAGCAGGGAGACGCGGTCGGCGAACCCGGCGGGCACGGCCGCCTGCGCACCCTTGAGGTCGCCCGCGGCGTACCGCTCGTGGACCACGGCGGCCTCCTGCCCGAAGCCCATCCGCCCGGCCAACTGGTAGTAGAAGTTCCGCCTGCGGTCGCCCATGCCGAGGAAGTGCGAGAAGTAGCCGCGCACCGTGTCCACGGCCCTGTCCGGGTCGTCGTCGACGGACACCGGCAGGCCGGGGAGCACCTCGAAGCCGTCGAGGTCCCTTCCGGCCCTGGTCCGGCCGGCCCGAAGATGGTCGACGGCCTGGGCCAGCGACTCCGGGGTGCAGAAGACGCCGAGCCACCCGTCGGTGATCTCGCCCGCCAGCCGCAGGTTCCGCGGGCCGACCGCGGCCAGGTAGATCGGGACACGCGGCCGGACCGGCTGGGTGAGCAGCCTGAAGGGCGGTGCCGTGCACCCGCGAGGCGGGAGCTGGAAGTGCTCCCCGTCGTAGGTCACCTGCTCGCGGTCGAGGGCGCGGCGCACGATCTCGAGGTATTCGCGGGTACGTCCCAGCGGCCGGTCGAACGGCATGCCGTACCAGCCCTCGGAGATGTCCGGGTTGGAGATGCCGAGCCCGAGACGGAACCGCCCGCCGGACAGGGTGTCCAAGGTCGCCGCCGTCAGGGCGGTGAGCGCCGGGGTCCGGCCCGGGATCTGGAACACGCCCGACGCCAGGTCGATGTCGCGCGTGCGCAGCGCCACCGTGCCGAGCACGGTGGCGGCGTCGGAACGGTACCCTTCAGGCGCCAGGGCGAGGTCGTAGCCGAGTCGTTCGGCCTCCTGCGCCACCCGCACTGCGTTCTGGTATGTGAGGTTGACGCCGAGTTTCATCGCCATGGCTCCTTCCGGACGGACCGGTCTCGGGGGATGTCGGACGGCCGGGCTCAGGCTGGCCTGCCCTCCACGATGCCGTGGGGCGGAGCCGTCGGGTGGATGGTGGCCAGCTCGAACCCCGACGCCTCCAGCAGCCGCCGCCACTCCTCTGCGGTGCGCTCGGCGCCCTTGTCGTTCACCAGCATTGCGATGTCCATGAGCTTGCTGTAGTGCCACTCGTTCAGCTCGGGGAGCACGCCGTCGATGATCAACAGCCGGGCGTCCTGCTTGCCGCCGATGGCCCGGCGCACCCGGCGCAGAATGCCCTCGCACTCCGCGTCGCTCCAGTCGTGCATGATCGCCTTGAGCACGTACGCGTCGGCGCCGCTGGGGACGCTCTCGAAGAAGCTGCCCTCCTCGCAGTGCACGCGCTCGCTCATGCCCTCGCGTTCGAGCAGCTCGCGGGCGCCCTTGATGGCGGTGGGGATGTCGTACAGGATGCCGCGCACCGACGGGTAGCGCCGCAGGATCGCCGAGAGCAGCTGGCCCTGCCCGCCGCCGATGTCGGCGACGATGGGGAAGCGGCCGAAGTCGAACGACTCGGCGATGCGAGGGGCGCGCGCGTCGTTGAGCGCCGTCATGGACCCGTGGAACACCTCGGCGAACTCCGGTGCGTCCTGCTCCAGGTACTGGAACCAGGTCTTGCCTCCGCGCAGCTTCGGACCTACGGCCTCGCCGGTACGGACCGTGTCCATCACGTGCCCCCAGCAGTTCCACACGGTCGTCTCGCCGTAGAAATAGGCGAGGTTGCGCAGGCTCCCGGGCACGTCGCTGCGCAGGTACTGGGCCTTGGGGGTGAGCTCGAAGCGGCCGTCGGGCCGCTCGGCGAACACTCCCACGGCGGCCGCGGCGCGCAGGAACCGGTAGAGCGTACGCGCGTGCCCCCCGGTCGCCCCGGCCAGGTCCTCGGCCGTGCGCGGCCCGTCGGCCAGCAGGTCGGCGATGCCCAGGCGAGCGACCACGTGCAGCACGCCCGTGATCCACTTGCCGGCCAGCATCAACAGGACCTGCTCCTGCTCGGGCCGGTCGTCGCTGAACGGCGGGGTGCCGAGTGCCATGGGCGAGGGCTCGTTCGTCATGTTCCCTCCATCGGGTGGCCGAAGGTCTGATACCGGTGCTGGGGACGACCGGTGCCGCCGTGATGCTGGCAGTTACCGCTGGAGCGCTGCTGGTTACCGGATAGAGCGGTCCTCGCCACGGGGCAGGACGCCCGGTGCGGCGCGTGCCTGCGGCCAGCGAGGCTCGATCGAGCCTGGAGAACGCACTGCGACACTCGCCCGAGTGACGGCTCGGACGACAGGAGGCGACAGATGCGGGACCAGGTCCGTTGGCGGGAGGCGTGTGGCGCGGTGACCAGGTGGTTGGCCGACGGGTTGATGCTGACCGGCTTCGCATTCCATGATCCGTCAGTGGGCGACCGGGCGCTGTTTGAAAACCAGCGACGCTCGAGTGATTCCAGAGGTCCTGGTTCTAACCTCCCAGCAATTCCCGGGAGGCGACGTCCGGAACTGGCTGGAGGTCACGGGGTGGATTCAACTTGGAGGATCAGTGGCAAAGACGATTGATCGTCGAAAGCTCCTGTCGAGGGGCGCGATAATGGCCCCCGCTGCGGGAATGGCGGCGCTGTTCAGTGCTGATGTGGCGAACGCGGACATCGAGGGCGTGGGCAACCACTTCATCCTCGGCACCTGGCACGTGGACATCTTGTTCCCGGGGCCGAACCCGCCGGAGAAGGGGTTGTTCCTGTTCACCAACACGGGGCTGGTCATCTGCACCAACACCCGCGTCAGAGATCTCGGGCTGGGCAAGTGGAAGCCGCTCAGCTCGACCCGCTTCGACTACTCGTTCAGGCACCACATGTTCATGCCTGACGGCAGCTGGGTGGGGACTCTCGACGTCGCCCATTCGGGCACCGCGGCACAGAACTCCTTCACGTCGTCGGGAACAGGCACGGTTTACGATACGAGCGGGAATCAGACTGAGACGGTGACGTCCCAGACGTCCGGGGTGCGTTACTGACCCGTACGCCGTCGGCGCACGGACGCTTGGCGCCTGAGCGCGCGCCGGCCGGATTCGGAGCGACGGGGATGACTCCAGCCCGGCCGGCATCCGGAGAGGGCCGACCCCGGTCTCACCGACCGGGGTCGGCCGCACCCATGTCGTACCCATCTATGCTGGGGAAGCCGGTCGCGGCATCCGCCCCGGGGTGGTCTCACCGGCCCTACTTGCCCCCCGCTACGTGCACCACGCTGCCGGTGACGTTGCCGTTGACCGCCGAGGCGAAGTACAGGACCAGCCCGGCGATGTCCTCCGGTGTGGAGATGTGCCCGGCCGGCTCGCCCTTGTTCAGGGCGCGCTTGATCTCCTCCGGGGACTTACCGGCCAGCCTCTGCCTGAACTCCTCCGGGACCCGGGCGAGAAAGCCCTTGGTGACGGTGGGGCCGGGGGCCACGACGTTGACGAGCACGCCCTCCGGCGCCAGCTCGGTGGCCAGCGTCCGGCTCAGCCCGTGCAGGGCCATCTTGCTCGCGACGAACGCCTCGTCGCCGGTGGCGCCGCGCTGGACGATGTTGGCCGAGATGAACACGATCCGGCCCCAGCCGTTCTTCTTCATCCACGGCAGGGCGGCCTGCACGGTGTGGAAGGAGCCCTCGACGTCGGCGCGCAGCGACGGTTGCCACTCCTCGACCGGGACGTCCTCGAAGGCAACTGGATCGACCTTCGTCCCCGCGATGGCCGAGGCGTTGATGACGAGCGCGTCCACACCGCCCCACTCGGCGGCAACGGCGTCGAAGGCGGCGCGGATGGACTCCCGCTCCGTCAGGTCGTAGCGGACGACGATCGCTTTGCCGCCCAGCCCTCTCACATCCTCCGCCACCTGGCGCGCACCGTCCTCGTTGCGGTGGTAGGTGATGGCCACACTGGCACCCTCGGCCGCGAAGGCGCGGGCGAGATGGCCGCCGATCGAGCCGCTGCCACCGGTGATCAAGACGACTTTACCGGCGAGACCGAGATCCATTGACCACTCCCTGACGGTCGGCGGGGCAAGCGAGTTAGACGTTGAGTCACGCTAAAGAGCTTCGCTCGCAGAATGCTCGAATAGCGCTCGATGACGCCGCTTGGCACGGGCCGCGCCATCGTCCGGCCTTCGAGGGGGAGCTGTCAGGGTTCAGAGGACCGAATCCCGACACGACAGGAAGGCAACGGACCATGCGCGTGCTGTTCACGGGGTGGGCATGGCCCTCGCATGTGTATCCCATGGTTCCGCTGGCCTGGGCCTGCCTGGCCGCGGGACACGAGGTACGCGTGGCCGCCCCGCCCGGCCTCGAAGGCATGATCCTCCGCGCGGGGCTCACGCCGGTCCGCGCCGGACGCGAGGTGGACGTGACCGGCGTCGTGCGCGGCTTCGTCAAGGGGCCGGGAAACGGGAACGGAAACGGGCCGGCGCGCTCCGCGCAGGCCGGCCCGTCGGCCAAGATGCCCCGCGCGCTGGGCATGTTCGTCGACCTCGCCGTGGCGATGGTCGACGACCTGGCGGCCTTCGCCCGAGACTGGCGGGCGGACGTGGTCGTCTACGACCCGACCGCGTGGGCGGGCCCGCTGGCGGCCGCGGCGGCCGGCGTGCCCGCGGTCCGCCAGTTGTACGGGGTGGACCTGCTGTTCCCGGCCAGGGACGCGATCGTCCGGGCGCTGGAGCCCGTCGGCGACCGGCTCGGCGTCGGCCCGGTGGACCCCCTGGGCCTGCTGACCATCGACCCTTGCCCCGCCGAGCTGCAGGGCCCGGCGCCCGGAGCCAGACAGCGGATGCGCTACCTGCCCTACCACGGCGTCCACGATCGCCGCCCGGCCGGGCCGCCCGCCCGGCGGGACCGGCCCGTGGTCTGCGTGACCTGGGGAACGACGATGTCCAGACTCGGCGACGAATACTTCCTCGCCGGTCACGTGGCCCGGGCCCTGGCCGGCCTGGACGCGGAGATCCTGCTGGCGGTCACCCCCGGGCAGCGGACCACGCTGGGGCCGCTGCCGCCGGACGTGCATGTGGTGGAGTCGGCCCCGCTCCGCCTGCTGCTTCCCGGCGCCGACCTGCTGGTGCACCACGGAGGTGCCGGCTCGATGCTCACCGGCCTCGTCCACGGGCTGCCGCAGCTCGCGTTGCCCGAGCTCCCCGACCACATCGCGCACGCCGGGCGGCTCGCGGCCACCGGCGCCGGGGTTGCCCTGAATCCCGCCGAGGGGTTCGGTGCGGACCGGATCCGCGCCGCCGTCGAAGGCCTGCTGGCCTCGGCAGATCATGAAGGCTCGGCCAGGCGCCTGAGCGCTGAGATGGCCGCCCACCCGACCCCGGCGGCGCTGGTCGCCGAGCTGGAGCAGCTGGCCGGGGCGCGGGCCGCCGGCCGGGCGGCGGTGTGAACCGCTGCCGCGACCCGCATTCGAAGGTGCTCCGCGCCAACGCGCTGGGCTGAAAGGAGACGCACATGCGCCGTACCTTGATCGTTGCCAGGATGGACCCTGGTAACGCCGACACGGTGGCGGACATTTTCGCCGACTCCGACGCCACGGAACTGCCAGGGCTGTTCGGCGTCACCCGTCGCACGCTCTTTCGCTTCCACGACTTGTACTTCCATCTGGCCGAGGCGGAGACCGACGTCGCATCGCGCGTGGACGACGTGCGGCAACACCGCCTGTTCCGGGATGTCAGCGACAGGCTGGCCCCGTACGTGCTGCCCTACGACCCCAGCTGGCGTGGCCCGCGCGACGCGATGGCCAGCCCGTTCTACGAATGGGAGAGAGGACAAGGTGGCCGACGTGTCTGACACCGGTGTCGCGCCCTCGGAGGCGAGCCCGACGGACAAGGTCCTCCTGACGAAGGTCAGCCTCGACGAGACGCCGGTGAACAGGCGCCGCGGCGGCGAGATCCGCGTGCTGCTCAGCCCGAGGACCACGCGGACCAGCTCGGGGTTCATGGGGATGCTCACCCTGCGGCCCGGCGAGTACGTCTCGGAGCATTACCACCCGTACTCGGAGGAGTTCCTCTATGTGTCCCGCGGGACGATGGTGGTGCGGATCGACGGCGAGCAGGAGCTGGAGCTCGCCGCCGGCGAAGGCATGGTGATCCCCAAGAACGCCCGGCACCGGGTGATGAACCGCGGCGACGGCGAGGCGTTCGCGGTCTTCCACATGTGCCCGCTGGCGCCGCGGCCGGAGCTCGGCCACGTCGACACCGAGCCGTACCCAGACGGGTCCGCGGAGGTGGGGCCGTGACCGGCGGGCGACGGGTCGTCATCACCGGCATCGGGACGGCCACCCCGGGAGGCATCGGGACCAAGGCCTTCTGGGAGCTGCTCACGGCCGGCCGCACGGCGACCCGGACGATCTCGCTCTTCGATCCGACCGGGTTCCGCTCGCGCGTCGCCGCCGAGTGCGACTTCGACCCGCGTGCGGAGGGACTGTCGGCGCAGGAGGTCCGCCGGATGGACCGTGCCGCGCAGCTCGCGGTGATCTCCGCGCGGGAGGCGTGGGAGGACAGCGGGCTCGGCCAGGATGCCGTGCCGCCGGAGCGCCTGGCGGTCAGCCTGGGCAGTGCCGTGGGCAACACGATCAGCCTCGAGCAGGAGTACGTCGTGGCCAGCAACGGCGGCAGTCGCTGGGAGGTGGACCACTCGTACGCGATCCCGCACCTGTACGACTACCTGGTGCCCAGCACGCTGGCCGTCGAGGTGGCCTGGGCGTGCGGGGCCGAGGGGCCCGTCTCGCTGACCTCGACCGGCTGCACCTCCGGGCTGGACGCCGTCGGGCACGGCTACCAGCTCATCCAGGAGGGCTCCGCCGACGTGGCCGTGGTGGGCGCGACCGACGCCCCCATCTCCCCGATCACCGTGGCGTGCTTCGACGCGATCAGGGCCACGACACCCAGGAACGACGACCCCGAGCACGCCGCGCGCCCCTTCGACGCCAGCCGCAACGGCTTCGTGCTGGGCGAGGGCGCCGCCGTGATGGTGCTCGAAGACCGCGACCTGGCCATCCGCCGGGGCGCCCATATCTACAGCGAGGTGGTCGGCTTCGCCGCCCGCAGCAACGCCTTCCACATGACCGGGCTCAAGCCCGACGGCCGGGAGATGGCCGAGGCGATCCGGGCCGCGCTGGACCAGGCCCGCTTCGACCCCGCGGACATCGACTACATCAACGCGCACGGCTCCGGCACCAAGCAGAACGACCGGCACGAGACGGCCGCGTTCAAGCGCAGCCTCGGTCAGCGCGCCTACGAGGTGCCCGTGAGCTCGATCAAGTCGATGGTCGGCCACTCGCTGGGCGCCATCGGCTCCATCGAGGTCGCCGCCTGCGCGCTGGCGATCGAGCACCAGGTCGTCCCGCCCACGGCGAACCTGCACAACCCCGACCCGGAGTGCGACCTGGACTACGTGCCGCTGACGGCCAGGGAGCAGGTCCTGGACGGCGTGCTGACCGTGGGCAGCGGCTTCGGCGGCTTCCAGACCGCGATGGTGCTCGCGCACCCGGGGAGGTGACCGCGTGAGGGCCCCGACCACCAGGTACGTCGTCACCGGCATCGGGACGGCCGCCCCCAACGGCCTCGGCACCGAGGCGTTCTGGTCCGCCACTCTCGCGGGCCGGAGCGGGATCGGGCGCATCAGCCGGTTCGACCCGGAGCCGTACCCCGTGACACTGGCCGGAGAGGTCGGCGACTTCGCCGCGGACGACTACCTGCCCACCAAGATCACCGTGCAGACCGACCTCATGACCCACCTGGCGCTGGCGGCCTCTGAGATGGCGCTCGCCGACGCCGGGATCGACCCGGCCCGGCACCCTGAATACGCGATGGCCGTGATGACGGCCAACTCCTCGGGGGGCAACGAGTTCGGGCAGCGCGAGATCCAGGCGTTGTGGCGCAACGGCCCCCGCCATGTGGGCGCGTACCAGTCCATCGCCTGGTTCTACGCCGCGTCCACGGGCCAGATCTCCATCCGGTACGGCATGCGCGGCCCATGCGGGGTGATCGCCACCGAGCAGGCGGGCGGGCTCGACACCGTCGCGCAGGCCCGGCGGGCGCTGCGCCAGGGGACCGGCATGGTGCTGACCGGCGGCACCGACGCCTCGCTCAGCCCGTACGGGCTGGTCACCCAGTTGCCCACCGGGATGCTGAGCCGGCGCGCCGACCCCGCCCGCGCCTACCTGCCCTTCGACGTGGCCGCGTGCGGCTACGTACCGGGGGAGGGCGGCGCGATCCTCGTCATGGAGGACGAGAGGAGCGCCAGGGCGCGCGGCGCCGAGCGGATCTACGGCGAGATCGCCGGCTACGCGGCCACCTTCGACCCGGCGCCCGGCTCCGGCCGGCCGCCGGGGCTGCGCCGGGCCATCGAGGGCGCGCTCGCCGACGCGGGGATCGCCTCCGGCGAGGTGGACGTGGTCTTCGCCGACGCGAAGGGCGTCCCCGAGGCAGACCTGCTGGAGGCCCGGGTGCTGGCCGCGGTCTTCGGGCCGAACGGCGTGCCGGTGACGGCCCCCAAGACCATGACGGGCCGCCTGTACGCCGGTGGCGCGGCGCTCGACCTGGCGGCGGCGCTGCTGGCCGTGCACCACTCGATCATCCCCCCGACCACCAACGTCACCCGGCTCGCCCTCGGTTGCGACATCGACCTCGTCCTGGACGCCCCCAGGGAGAGCAGGGTCAGGACCGCCCTGGTGGTGGCCCGCGGTCATGGCGGGTTCAACGCCGCCCTTGTGGTCCGGGCCGTGGGCGGCTGAGGCCACACATCCGCACTGAAGGAGGAACACGTGGACAAGACAGAGCTCCAGTTGGACGAGTTGAAGCGGATCATGCGCGAGTGCGGCGGGTCGGCCGACCCGGACGCCGACATCCTCGATGTGTCGTTCAAGGACCTGGGCCTGGACTCGCTGGCGGTCCTGGAGATCGAGGCCCGCATCGAGCGCGACTACGGCGTCGAGACGTCCGACGACGCCATGGACAAGCTGCAGACGCCCCGCCAGACGCTCGACTTCGTCAACCACCGCCTGTCGGCTGCTTAGGAGTGACGTGATGGCAGGTCACACGGACAACGAGATCTTCATCGCCGCCCCGTTCGACCTCGTCTGGGAGATGACCAACGACGTGGAGTCGTGGCCGGAGCTGTTCAGCGAGTACGCCTCGGTGGAGATCCTGCACCGCGAAGGCGACCTGGTGCGCTTCCGGCTGACGATGCACCCCGACGAGAACGGCAAGGTCTGGAGCTGGGTCTCCGAGCGGGTCATCGACCGGCAGGCCGGCACCGCCCGCGCCCAGCGGGTGGAGACGGGGCCGTTCGAGTACATGAAGATCCGGTGGGACTACACCGACACCCGGGACGGTGTGCGCATGCGCTGGATCCAGGACTTCCACATGAAGCCCGAGGCCCCCGTCAACGACGCGGGCATGACCGATCGCATCAACCGCAACACGGTCGTGCAGATGCGCCGCATCAAGGAACGAGTCGAGAGCGCCGCCCGGGCGGCGTCGGCTCCGGCATGACGTGGTGGTCCTGGTCCTGGTGCCGCTGGCGCTGTTCGGCAACGGCCTTGCGGCCGGCATCATGCTCTCGACCGTCATCGGGGTCGTGCCCTGGATGCTGGTCCAGCCATACGACAAGTACGTCGTCGCGACCCGTTTCCTGTGGGCCCGTTACGACCCGTTCATGCCGATCGTCAACGCGCTCACGTGCGTGCTCGACCTCGTGCTGATCTTTGTGGCGCCAACGGTCGCGTCCCGGACGCTGTTCGCGGTCGCGGCCGGGCTGCTGCTCGTCGTGATGGCGATCTCGATCATCAAGAACGTGCCGATCAACCGGTACGTGACCTCGCTCGATCCCGACGTCCGCCCTGCCGACTGGGAGCGGCGGGACCCGCGGATGCGCTGGCGCAGCTGGAACCTCATCCGCACGGTCCTGGCCCTGGTCGCGTTCGGCGTGAACGCCGGGGCCGCGACCACCCTCATCTGAACGTGAAGGGACGACCCATGGAATTGCGACTCGCCGGTAAGAAGGCGATCGTCACGGGCGGCACCCGCGGCATCGGGCGGGCGATCGTGCTCGCCCTGGCCCAGGCCGGCGCCGACGTCATCACCTGCTACCGGCAGGAGGGCGAGGCGGCCGACCAGCTCGCCCGGGAGCTGAAGGAGCTCGGCGACCAACACCACGTGATCAAGGCTGACGTAGGGAAGCCGGAGGAGATCGAGCGGCTCGTCGAGGAGTGCCGGTCCCGATTCGGCTCGCTCGACGTCGTCGTCAACAACGCGGGCGCGATCAGCCATATCCCGTTCGCGGAGCTGACGGTCGAGGAGTGGCGGCAGGTGCTCGACACCAACCTCACGGGCGCCGCGTTCGTCGTCGGCAAGGCACTGCCGCTGCTCGGCGAGGGCGCCTCCATCATCAACGTCGGCTCGCGGGTGGCCACCGTCGGGGTGCCGCTGCGCGCCCACTACACCGCCGCCAAGGCCGGCTTGATCGGGCTGACGCGATCGCTGGCCAAGGAGCTGGGCCCCAAGGGGATCCGCGTCAACGTCGTCGCGCCCGGCCCGGTGGAGACCGAGATGGACATCCCCGCCCCGGTCCGCGAGCGCTACCAGAACCTGATCGCGCTCGGCCGGCTCGGGACCTCGGAGGAGATCGCCAACGTGGTGCTCTTCCTGGCCAGCGACCTGTCGAGCTTCGTGTGCGGCGAGACGATCCACGTGGACGGAGGCATCTGACATGACGGCCGGCAGCGACGCCCCCATCTTCCGCGTGATGCTGCGCATGCAGATCAGGCCGGGCATGGAGGAGGAGTTCGAGAAGACCTGGTACCAGGTCGGCGACGCGGTCACCCAGCATCCGGCCAACCGCGGCCAGTGGCTGTCCAAGAGCACGGAGGAGACGGGCGTCTACTACATCGTCAGCGACTGGGTCGACGAGCCGTGCTTCAGGGAGTTCGAGAAGAGCGAGCGCCACCTGGAGCACCGCACCAAGCTGCACCCGTACCGGTCGGGCGGCTCGATGACCACCATGAACGTGGTCTACGACATGTCGCGCGAGACGGCGCACCGGCGATGAGCGACCGGGTGCGCGTCCTCGTCTTCGTCACCGCCGTCGGTGCCGGGGCGCAGGCCGTGGAAGACGCCTACCACCAGATCAGCCGGCGCCTGGCTGGCACGCCCGGGCTGCTCGGCAACGAACTGCTGCGCTCGCTGCACGATTCCGACGGCTTCCTGGTGTTGAGCGAGTGGCGTGACCTGGACGCCTTCCGCGCCTGGGAGGAGGGGGAGTCGCACCGCTCGACGACCGCCCCGCTGCGTCCCCTGCAGGACCGCTCGCGGGGCGCGTCCTTCGGGATCTACACGGTCCACGCCGCCTACAGCGGCAGGACCGTGGCGTACGCGGAGGGGGAGATGAGCTAGGCATGCCGGAGCTGATGGGCACCGTGGCGGTGCTGGGCAGCGGCCTCACAGCGGGAGTGCTGTTCTGCGTCGCGCTGAGCGTCGTGCCGACGCTGCGCGCCCTGCCTCCCGACCGCTACGTGCAGACCCACAAGCTGCTGGGGCGCAACTACGACCCCACGATGCCGTTGATCGTGCTGACCACCGCGCTGGTGGACGTGCTGCTCGCCGTCGTGACGCCGGCGGACGGGCCGCGCTCGCTGTTCGCGGTCGCCACCGTGCTGATGGTGGGCGTCTCGGTGGTCTCGCACCTGTGCAACGTGCCCATCAACCGGAGGGTCAAGGTGCTCGATCCGGCGGCGATCCCGGAGGACTGGGCGGACCCGCGCCCGGTGTGGCGCAGGTGGCACCTGCTGCGGACTGTACTCGCCGTGGTGGCGCTGGTCGTCAACGCGGCGGCCGTCGCGCTGGCCTGAACACGGCTCGGAACCAAACGGAGGAATGATGGACCTGGCGATATCCGGCAAGCGCGTCCTCGTCACGGGCGGGACGCGAGGGCTGGGAAGGACGACCGTGCTTGCGCTCGCCCGCGGCGGCGCCAAGGTGGTGGCCTGCCACAGCAGCGCCGGCGCCGCCGCCGACGACCTCTCCCGGGAACTGAAGGAGCTGGGCGATCAGCACCACGTGGTCCGCGCGGACGTGACCGCGCAGGACGACGTGGAACGGCTGGTCGGCTGCTGCGAGGACGCGCTCGGCGGGCTCGACGTCGTGGTCAACAACGTCGGCGTGGCCGGCGAGGCACCGGTGGACGAGCTGTCGCCCGAGGAGTGGAACCGCGTCCTCGACACCAACCTCACCGCCTGCTTCCTGGTCACCCAGGCGACGCTGCCCCTGCTGACCGAGGGCGGGTCCGTGATCTACGTCGGCGCCTCGGCCGCGCTGCGCGGACGCCCCGCGACGGCCCACTACACCGCCTCCAAGGCCGCTCTGATCGGGCTGACCAAATCGCTGGCCAAGGAACTCGGCCCCCGGGGCATCCGGCTCAACACGATCGCCCCCGGCGTGATCGACAAGGGGGAGGGCCAGGGCCCGCCGCCCCACCTGAGGGAGCGCCTGGCCGGGATGACCGCGCTGGGCCGGCTGGGCACGCCTGACGACGTGGCCGGCGCCGTGCTGTTCTTCGCCAGCGATCTGTCCCGGTACATCACGGGAACGACTCTGAACGTCGATGGAGGAATCTGATGCCGTACGCAGCCATCACCTACCGGGTCAAGCCCGGCCACGAGGACGAGATCGCCGAGATCTTCGCCGGATTCCAGCGGGTGTCCACGCCCGCGCTCGTCGACGACGAGGGCAAGGCGGCCGGCCGTCTGCTGGGCACGGCGGTGTTCATCAAGGACGAGGTGATGATCCGGGTCATCCACTACGAGGGCGACCTGATTCACGTGGCCAGTAACATGGCGCGGCACAAGGGCGTGCATGCGCTGGAGGCGAAGCTGGCACCGTACCTCGCCGAGACCCGCGACACCAGCACGCCCGAGGGGTTCGGGCAGTACTTCAGGAACGCGACCATGCGCTGCATCTCGCAGCTGTCCGCCGACAGCCTGCTGACCGAGGCCCGGACGCCATGAGCCTGCCACACGTCGCGCTCATCGGGACCGGTGCGATGGGCGCGGGCATGGGGCACCGGCTGCTGGCGGCCAGTCATCCCGTCTCCGTCTACAACCGCACCCCCGTCAAGGCCGCCTCGCTCGTCGAGGCGGGTGCTCGGGCGATCACCACCCCGCAGGCCGCGGCCGAGGCGCCGATCATCCTGCTCAGCCTGAGCGACGAGTCGGCCGTCGAGCAGGTGCTGTTCGACACCATGCTGCCGGAGCTCAGGAAGGGCACGGTGGTGGTGGACACCACCACCACCTCACCGCTGTACGCGCGCATGGCTGCCACGCGGCTGTCCGGACTGGGGGTCGCCCGCGTCGAGGCGTGCGTTCTGGGCAACCCGGTCATGGCGCGCGGCGGGAACCTGCGCATCTTCACCGCGGGCGAGCATGACGACGTGGAGGCCGTCGGCGCGTTGCTGAGCGTGCTCGGGCAGGAGATCCGCTACCTGGGCTCCGCCGGTACGGCCAGCACCATGAAGCTGGCCTTCAACCTCCTGCTCGGGGTGCAGACCGTGGGCTTCGCCGAGGCGGTCTCGTACGGAGTGAGCGCCGGGCTCGACCGCGATCTGCTGATCGACGTGATCGCCAACAGCGGCTTCAGCTCACCGGTCCTGGCCTTCCGCGCCGCGTTCATGCGCGAGCGCTGCTACGAGCCCGCGGCCTTCAAGACCCGCCTGATGGAGAAGGACCTTCGCCTCGCCGCGAACGACGCCATGGCCCGCGGGATCTTCCTTCCGCTGACCGAGAGCGCGGGCGACCTCATGGCCGACGCGGTCGCCGCCGGTCTGGGCGACCAGGACGCGGCG
The DNA here is from genome assembly GCF_043197025.1 of Nonomuraea marmarensis. Classification (NCBI taxonomy): domain Bacteria; kingdom Bacillati; phylum Actinomycetota; class Actinomycetes; order Streptosporangiales; family Streptosporangiaceae; genus Nonomuraea; species Nonomuraea marmarensis. Next base: position 57,368 of record NZ_JBICRM010000016.1, on the reverse strand, counting down.
GTGATCAGCGAGCTGCCGAAGCGGCGGCTCGGCGAGACCCAGCCACCCAAGAACGGAGCCGCCAGATGACCGCGCAGCCCCCGAAGATCACCACCCCCGCCGAGCTGATCCAGCTGGGAAAGACCGCCTTCTGCACGGCCAAGGTGATGCTCAGCGCTCTGGAGCTGCGGCTGTTCGCCGTGCTCGCCGAGCAGCCGCTCACCGGCCCGCAGCTCGAGGAGCGGCTGCGTCTGCACCCCCGCGCCTCCCGGGACTTCTTCGACACCCTGGTCGCGCTCGGGCTCCTGATGCGCGAGGAGGGGCGCTACTCCAACACGCCCGCGGCGGGGCAGTACCTCGACCCCGGCAAGCCGGCATACGTCGGCGGCTTCCTGGAGCGCTCCGACCGGGTCCTGTACCCGGCGTGGGGCGACCTGACCAGGGCGCTGTCCACGGGCAAGCCCCGCGTGACGAATGCCTTCCGCGAGATGTTGTCGGACCCCGACCGGCTGAGCAGCTACCTCGGCATGATGGACACGCTCAGCACCATGCTGGCACCGCTGATCGCACGTGCCTTCGACTGGAGCGCCGTCAAGTCCTACGCCGACATCGGCGGCGCCCGGGGCAACCTCGCGGGCCGTATCGCGCAGGAGCATCCGCACCTGTCCGTGCACGTCTTCGACCTGCCGCCGATGGAGAAGGCATTCCACCAGCACGCGGAGCGGCTCGTGGTGGCCGATCGGGCCACGTTCCACGCGGGAGACTTCTTCGCCGACCCGCTCCCCGAGGCGGACGTGCTGACCATCGGGCACGTGCTGCACAACTGGGCCCCCGCCGAGCGGCGCACGCTGATCGAGAAGGCGTTCCAGGCGGTCAACCCCGGCGGCGCGCTGATCGTCTACGACCGGATGCTGGCCGACGAGCCCGTCGACGCCGAGAACCTTGTGATCAGCCTGGACATGCTGCTCACGACCGACGGCGGCTCCGAGTACCTGGTCGCGGAGTGCCGCGAGTGGATCGAGGAGGCGGGGTTCACCTTCGAGTCGGCCCAGCCGCTGGGCGAACACGACACGCTCGTCGTGGCGAGGAAGGAGAGCTGACGCGTGAACGTCGGAGTCGGTCTGCCGACGACGGTGCGCGGGGTGGACGGCGCGACCGTGCTTGAATGGGCGCGGCGGGCCGACGCCTGCGGCCTGTCCTCGCTCGGCGTGCTCGACCGCCTGGTGGCCGGTAACCAGGAGCCCGTCGTCACGCTCGCGGCCGCCGCCGCGGTGACACGGCGCATCAGGCTTGCCACGACGATCCTGATCGCCGCGTACCGGGGCGGCGCCGCGGTGCTGGCCAAGCAGCTGGCCACCGTGGACGAGCTCTCGGGTGGCCGGCTGGCGGTCGGGGTGGCCGCCGGGGGCCGCGCCGACGACTTCGAGGCCGCCGGGCAGCCGTACCGGCAGCGGGGCCGGCGGCTGGACGCCCTGGTGGCGGAGCTGCGCGAGATCTGGGCGCCGCCCGGCCGCATCGGCCCGCGCCCGGCCGCCGCGGGCGGTCCGCCCATCTGGGTGGGCGGCCACACGGACGCGGCCCTGCGCCGGGCCGCCCGCCTGGGGCAGGGGTGGATCGCCGGCGGCTCGTCGTCGGTCCCCTACGCGGAGCTGGCGGCCCGGGCCCGGGCCGCCTGGGCGGCCGAGGGCCGGACGGATCGGCCGCGCATGGTGGCGCTGGCCTACTTCTCGCTCGGCACGGACGGAGCTGAGCGGGCCCGCACGCACATGCGCCTCTACTACGCGCAGGCGGGCCCGTACGCCGACCGCGCGGCGGCCCAGACCGTGACGACCGCGAGCGAGCTCCAGCGGACGCTGAAGGAGTACGAGTCCGCGGGCTGCGACGAGCTCATCTTCTTTCCCTGCTCCGGCGACCCGGACCAGGTGGACCTGCTGGCGGAGGCCGCGCGGACATGAAGGGGATCATCCTGGCCGGCGGGCGGGGCACCCGCCTGCACCCCATCACGCTCGCGGTCTCCAAGCAGCTGCTCCCGGTGAATGACAAACCGCTGATCTACTATCCGCTGTCGGCCCTGATGCTGGCCGGCATCAGGGACATCCTCATCATCTCCACACCGCTGGATCTTCCGCAGATCCAGCGGCTGCTCGGCGACGGGGCACAGCTGGGGCTGCGCCTGAGCTACGCCAGACAGGCCGAGCCGCGCGGGCTGGCCGACGCGTTCATCATCGGCGCCGACCACGTCGGCGACGACTCCGTGGCGCTGGTGCTCGGCGACAATGTCTTCCACGGGCACAGGTTCGACGACATCCTGCAGGAGAACGCCAGAGACATCGACGGATGCGTGCTGTTCGGCTACCCGGTGACCGACCCCGAGCGGTACGGCGTCGGCGAGACCGATGGCGAAGGCAGGCTGATCTCCATCGAGGAGAAACCGGCCAGCCCCCGGTCCAACCGCGCGATCGTCGGCCTCTACCTCTACGACAACGAGGTGCTCGACATCGCCAAGAACCTGGCGCCGTCGGACCGTGGAGAGCTGGAGATCACCGACGTCAACCGCGACTACATGGAACGTGGCAAGGCGCGCCTGGTGGATCTGGGCCGCGGGTGCGCATGGCTGGACGCGGGCACCCCGGCGTCTCTGTTGCAGGCCGCGCAGTACGTCAACGCGCTGGAGACCAGGCAGGGCGTGCGGATCGCGTGCATCGAGGAGGTCGCCCTGCGGATGGGCTTCATCCGGGCCGACGAATGCCACCGGCTGGGCGAACTGCTCGCGCCGTCCGACTACGGCCGGTACGTCTGCGCCGTGGCCGAGGAATTCGCCGGTCGACCCTCCGCCGCGCGTTCGTGAGGCGGCATTCCGCACAAAGGGCCGGTCGCGCCCGGTACACCGTCTGGGTGTACCGGGCGTTTGGTATACGTACCGGCGGGTCGGCGATTGATACTGGTCGGCCGCGCTGTGGTGCAAAAAAATTTCACGAGAAAACCTTAAGGTGCCCGATTTTTCGCGGTCCCTTCGCCCTCTTCAGTTGTTCGAGTGAATCTCCGCGAGAAAGCGGCCGGGTCAGCGCGGGCGGCCTGGCCCGGCGGCCGCGTCGATCGCCGCCGGCCCGTCGGCGGCCAGGCACACCTCGGCCGTCGTGGTGCAGCCCTTAGCGGCCAGCTCGTTCTCCAGCTTCTTCTCGGCGTAGAGGTGGGCCAATTCGTTGATGGCGTACGCCACCCCGTCCCGCGCGCCGTTGTAGCCCACGATGCGCAGGAAGTGGGCCGAGACCAGCCGGGTCAGGATCGTCTCGGCGGAGTCGATGTCGCAGCCGACCGCCTCCGCGGCGCTCTTCAGGTTGAACCGCGCGTTGCGCCGCAGGTAGAGCATCCACAGAGCAGTGCGCTCCCGCGGATCGAGCTCCTGGTAGTTGAGGTCGAAGCTGTTGTAGATGTTGAAGTCGGTGGAGTTCAGCTCTTTGAGGCGTAACTGGGGGTTGGCCAGCCGGGCGGCTAACGTCCGCAGGGGCAGGGTCGGCGACGCGGTGAGCCGCGCGCCGGCCGCGCGCACCGCCAGCGGCAGGCCCTCGCAGAAGCGCACCACGCTCTCGGCGTCGTTCCGCTCCCGCTCGACGCGCTGCCTGCCCGCCACCGCGCCCAGCAGGCGCACACCCTCCTCCACGGACAGCGGGCTCAGGTCGACGCGCTTCCTGCAGGAGAACCCGTACAGCCCGGACCGGCTGGTGATGATCGTCGTGCAGTGCTCGCTGCCCGGGAGAAGCGGAGCGATCTGGGGGCCCGAGGCGGCGTCGTCGAGGACGAGCAGCACCCGATGCGCCGAGCACCAGCTCCTGAACAGATTCGATCGCTCCTCGGTGCTGCTGGGCAGCTTCTTGGCGTACATGTCGGTCGCGATCAGCCAGTTGTACAGCACCTGGCCGGGGTCCGCGGGCTTGCCGTCGCTCCCGCGCAGCGTGCAGAAGAACTGCCCATCGGGGAAATGTTGCTTGGTCAGGTGTGCGAGGTGCACCGCGAGGGCGGTCTTACCCACGCCCGGCATCCCCGCGATCAGCACGGTCGGCGGCGTGGTGGTGGCGGGCTCCGTCATGGTGGCCGCCGCGACCAGCTCGTTGATGCTGGACTGGCGGCCGGTGAAGTCCCAGATGTCCGGAGGGAGCTGGGCCGGCGGGAGCGCCCTGCTGTAGTTTCTGGGCCTGTCGGTGGCGGCCGCGATCCGGTAGCCCGGGTCGGTCGCCGGCACCACCTTGGCCGGGCGCGCGGTGGTCTCCTCCGCCAGCAGCGACTGGTGCAGCCGCTGCGTGTCCGCGGACGGCTCGATGCCGACCTCCTCCACCAGCGTTGCCCGCAACCGCTGGTAGACCTCCAGGGCTTCCCAGCGGCGGCCGGAGCGGTGCAGGGCGTTCATCAGCTGCGTGTAGAAGGCCTCGTGGAGCGGATGCACAGAGACCATGTGCTTGAGCTCGCCGACGACCTCGCGATGTCGGCCGAGCCGCAGGTCGCTCTCGAGGCGCAGCTCCAGCGCGCGCAACCGGCTCTCCTCGAGGGAGGCCACGTACGCCGACAGCAGGTTTCCCGCGGCCACGTCGGCCAGCGCCAGGCCGCGCCACAGCGACAGGGCCTCGGCCAGGCTCCTGGCGGCCTTCTCCGTCTCATTCCGCTTCAGCGCCGCAACGCCGTCGCCGAGCAGCCGCTCGAACTGGTTCAGGTCGAGCTCGTCCTGGTCGACCATCAGCATGTATCCCCACGACTGAGTCTGCAGAATCTCCTCTAACGAGTCGACCTTGTCGTTGGAGAGAATTTTCCGCAGCTTGTAGATGTAAGTCTGTAAAGTGGAGAGAGCGCTGCTGGGCGGATTCTCTCCCCATAGTTCGTCGATGAGCTCGGTGGTTTGCACGATGTTGTTGCGCCGGAGCAGAAGAAAGGTGAGCACCTGCCGGAGTTTTGGCGCAGTAGGTGTCACATCCCGGCCGCTGTCGAGTACTCTCAGAGTCCCCAGGACACAGAATCTCATCTTGATCCCCAAGCTTGAAGGCAATCGGACCTTTCTGAAGACAGGCGAGGCTGGAAAATGCCGTGAGGCGCGACTGGACCATCCTCGCCGGATTCGCTCAATGCTCGCCGGCGATGCGGCGACCTTGTGTTACCCGGTTCGGAGGGTGTCGGCGTGCTGGTGGGCGGGATAGGGCGGCACGGCGCCTGGTGCGGCCCGCGCCGGGCTCAGGTCGTGCGCGACGGTGACCGGAAAGGGGCCGTTCCAGGGAGAACGGCGGTGCGAAAGAGCGGCTCGGGCGCCACGGTCAGGGAAAACAAGGCGGAACAACCCACTGCAATTCCCTGTTGAATTATTCCACCAGATGATTTCGCTGAACGTTTCCCTGCGTTTCTTGCGTGTAACAGGCATGCGAATTGTCCGCAGCATATTTCTTACCCCCGTTGCTGCGCCGTCCCCTCGTGGCTTGGTGCCGACTCAGCATTGAATGGTCAACGTATATGCCGTGTAAAAAGTTCCCCTGTGCCCTCTAGGGGCACTTAATGGCGATCCTTGGTGATGACACTAGATTCTTACTAGAAGAACGCTGGAGAGTCGAGCCTGGCCGCGAGCGAGGCAGGTCACCGGCCTCCTCTGGGGCCCGGCCCCGTCTGGCGCCCGCCCGGGGCGACTCGGCTGCGAGGCGCGGATAGGCGACGGACCGGTCACATCAAGGCCAGTTCCTCTTCGGCGGTGGGCGCCTTGGCCGGGTCGGGCCGCTTGGCGGCGATGCTCAGCAGGCAGGCGAGGACCACGACCCCGGCGCAGACCAGGAGGGTCCAGCGCAGGGCGTCGACGAAGGCCTGGTCGAAGGTGGCCTGGGCGATCTCCCGCATCTGCTGGGCGACCTGGCCGCTCGCGCCGGCGGGCAGTTGCACGTTGCCGGCGCCCGCCTCGACGCCGCCGCCGGCCGAGGTGACCGCGTCGACGAAGTCCTCCCGGTACCGGGCCGGTAGCTGCGCCGCCTGGCGCTGCGCCTCGTCGTGCAGCTCGCCGTTCAGGCGGTTCTGCAGCACAGCGCCCATCGCGGCGACCGCGATCAGGAAGCCCATCTGGCGGATCGCGTTGAAGGCGCCCGAGGCGGCGCCCGCGAACTCGGTTCGCACGTCCTGCATGGCCATCGTGACGGTCGGGGCGAACGCGGCCGCCTGGCTGATGCCCGCCAGGATGAGCGGCCAGAGCAGCGACCACTGGCCGGAATCGGTGTGCGCCATGTTCCCGATGAGCACCAGGCTGACCGGGTAGAGGGCCAGGCCGCCGATGAGGACGTACTTCCCGCCGATCTTGTCGATCAGGAAGCCGACGATCGGGAAGGTGAACATCATGGACAGCGCGGTCGGCGCGAGCGTGAGGCCGGCCTGGAGCGCGCTGAGCCCGAGCACATCCTGAAGGTAGATCGTGAGGGTCAGCGACAGCCCCATCATCCCGAAGGAGACCGCGATGATCACGAAGCTCATCAGGGAGAAACCGCGATCCTTGAAGATCCCCAGGGGGAGCAGGGGCTCGCGGATGCGCGCCTGCGTGGCCAGGAACACCACCAGCAGCACCAGGCCGACCCCGATGACCAGCGGAACGCTGAGGAAGGAGTTGATCGTGCCCCATCCGTAGCGGTCGCCTTCGAGCAGCCCGTACGTGATCGCGCCCAGCGCGGCGCTCGCCAGGAGGACACCGGTGAGGTCGAGGCGGACCCGCTTGCCCGGTTGGAGGTTCGGGATGAGGGACAAGGCCATGACGATGGTGAGGATGCCGAGCGGCACGTTGACATAGAAGACCCAGCGCCAGGTGCCCTGGGCGACCAGCATCCCCCCGAGCGTCGGGCCGGCCAGCCCCGCCACGCCGGCGGTGATGCCCCAGATCGCGCTGGGCAGGCCCCGCTTCTCGGGTGGGAAGACCCCCGTCAGGATGGTCAGGGTCTGCGGGGTGATCAACGCGGCGCCGATGCCCTGTACGGCCCGGGCGGCGATCAGCTGCCAGGGCTCCTGTGCGGCGCCGCAGAGCGCCGAGGCGACGGTGAAGAGGATCATGCCGGCGATGAAGACCTTGCGCGGCCCGACGATGTCGCCAAGGCGCCCCGCAGTGATCACCAGTACGGCCACCACCAGGATATAGGCGCTCATCACCCATAACACTTCGGTGATCGTCGCATCCAGGTCCTCGAGGATGTCCGGTATCGCGATGTTGACGATCGTGGTGTCCAGGATGGTCATGAAGAACCCGATACACAGCGTCACCATAACGATCCAGGGGTTTCCCCGTAGCTCCCTCATCCTCGCACCTCCTTGAAAGGTTCAGGTCCCGGCGTCCCCCGCTGGAGTCGTCACCCCAGGACCGGTGTACGGCCAGGAAGATTGAGATATACTTTGATGATTAATAAGTCTAAGAGGAGAATATTTCAAATGTCAAATTATATTTGGAAGTCCCTGGTCGACGAGGTGCAGGTCGCCGTCATGCAGCTACAGAACGTCTCGGATGCGGTGGACGAGGCGGCGGCGGTACGTTTAGGCATCAACCGGACAGACATGCGCTGCATGGGTTGTGTGTTCGCCCTCGGTCCGATGACGGCGGGAGAGTTGGCCGCCGCCGCGCGCCTGTCCCCGAGCGCGGCCACCATCGCGATCGATCGGCTGGAGCGGGCCGGCTACGCGCGGCGGGTCCGCGACGCGAACGACCGGCGCCGGGTGACCGTGGTCCCGACGCCCAAGGCCGTACATGTCGCGCAGGAGGTGTGGGGGCAGCTGAGCGAGGAGGACGAGGCGGGGCTGGCCGGTCACACCGTGGAGCAGCTCGTCCTCATCCGCGACTTCCTGCGGGCCACCGTCAGCCGCCACGCCCGCCAGGCCGACCGCATCAGGCAGGGGGAGACCCTCACCGCCGAGGACATCGCCGTGCCGCTGGCGCCGGCGCCGAAGGCCGAGACCCCGCAGCCGTGAGGCCGTTCGCCCCGGGAATACAAAGAGGCGGCCTGCGGCGCCCGTCCGCTCAGGACGAGGGATGCGACAGGCCGCTGTGGCCGGCGGGGTCACACGGTGACGCCCATCCGTTCGGCCAGCGACGGGAGCAGGCGCAGCGCGTTGTCGCGCTCGATCGCCCGGTGCAGCCGCGGCTCGATGAGCGGGTCGCGGGCCAGTTCCTCCGTCACATACCGGGTGGCCTCGGCCGTTCTCATGCTGTAGTCGGTGCCGTACAGGATGCGAGAGCGGTCGGCGGCTCGCAGGAGCGTCGGCGTCGCGTACGGCGAAGTGGGCATGGCGGTGTCGTAGTAGAAGCGTCGCACGTAGGAGCGCAGGGTCGCCGGCTCGATGCCCTCCTCGTCGTGTGAGCGGGAGTCGATCCGCGCGGCCATGTACGGCAGGAAGCCGCCCCCATGGGACAGGATGATCGACAGGTTCCCGTGCCGCTCCAGGGTCCCCCCGATCATCAGGCTCAGCGCCGCCCTGGTCGTGTCGAGTAGGAAGTCGCCCATGAAGTCCGGGATCCCGGGCGGCGTGCCGCCGGGCAGGAACTGCGGGTGGACCAGGAGCACCGCGTGCCGCCGGTCGAGTTCGGCGAAGAGCGGCTCAAACGACTTGTCGCCGATGTATCTGCCGTTCACGTGCGTCAGCAGGAGTACGCCCTCCGCCCCGAGCGTGCCTAGGGCGTGGTCGGCCTCGGCCAGGGCGGCGTCGACGTCGGTCAGCGGCAGGTAGGCGAAGAAGCCGAACCGCCGTGGCTGCTCCCTGACCAGGTCGGCCAGCGACTCGTTGATGACCCGGGCGCCCGTCGCGACCTGGGCGGGGTCCTTGAAAACCTCGAAGGGCGCGGGTGAGGAGGTCACCACCGCCGCGATCTGGTTCTCCTCCATGACCTCCTCGGTGGCGGCCTGGCTCCAGCGCGCCCAGGTCGGCCACTTCGACTGGTCGGGCGGCAGGATGCCGGCCCGCACGGCCCACTCCTGCATCTTCGGCGGAACGGCGTGGTTGTGGGTGTCGATGCGCCACGGGTCCTGCCCGGCCCGCTCGGTGCCGGCGTCCGCCCGGGCCGCGCTTCGCGTGCTCGCCAGGCTGCCCGCCATGGCGACGGCGCCCAGGGCGCGGATCATCCGGTGGCGCGCCACGACCTCTGCCCAGGCCTCCTTCAGCCAACTGCCGGCCACGCTGCCTCCGTTCACTACTGGTGCGTCATGAGGAAACTGGCGAAGTACGAGGACGGCGGCGGAGACGCCAACCGCTCGATCTTGAAGACGTCGCCGAAGAGGTCGTCCTCCTCGCCGGGGGACAACCTGGGGTTGAGCCGCAGCAGGATGCCCTTGAGGTTGAGCGGCAGGTTGCCGTCGTGGTGCACGCACCACAGGAAGTACAGGCTGCCCGGCCCCGACAGCCGCTTGATCGTGCCGGCCATGGCCTCCCGGTCGGGCCCCTGCAGGTCGTCGAGCGTACCCAGGTCGATGACGAGATCGAACGGCTCCTCCACACCGGGGATGTGCGTGGCGGTCAGGTCACCCTTGACGAACCGGCAACGGTCGGCCACCCCCGCCCGGGCGGCGGCCACCCTGGCCTCGCCCAGTGCTACGGAGGAGAAGTCGATCCCCACCACCTGGAAGCCGCGCTTGGCGAGGAAGACGGCGGCCTCGCCGCGCCCGCAGCCGAGGTCGACGACCCGGGGATGCGTTTCCGGCGATATCCGACCGGATTTCACCAGATCTCGCAGTTCGAGTCCCAGGCGCCCCGCCCATCGGGCCATTCCGGTCTTGTACTGGAAGCTGTACGACCATGACTTAGGCATGAGACATCCCTTTTACCGCGATCACCGTATCGGTTTATCGAGCGGCTTCATTTCGCCGTCCGAGGTCGTTCCGGATAACGTGCTCCGCGTTATCCTGGCAACTTCCGCTAGAGACGGGCTCTATTCTCGCTGGTGCCGCGCTCGAATATCGGGAGAGCGCGACGGGCATTGCCCGCACGCATTGTCGCTGGCATATTCGGTATTGTCAGGTGGTGGTCAGGGTGAGCGAAGGAGCGAAATGCAGATCGAACCACTCGGAATCGACGGTGCTTTCCTGATCAAGCCGGAGATTTTCCCGGACCACCGGGGTGAGTTTCTGGAGGTCTTCAGCGAGCCGGCCTTTCGCGAGGTCGTCGGCCACCCGTTGAAGGTGGCGCAGGTCAACTGTTCCCGCTCACTGCGCGGCACGATCCGCGGCATCCACGCCTTCGGGCTGCCGCCCGGGCAGTCCCGCTACATCACCTGCCCGCACGGGGAGATCTTGGACATCGTCGTCGACATCCGGGTCGGCTCGCCGACGTTCGGCGAGTGGGAAGCGGTCCGGCTGGACGACCGCAGCCGGCACGGGCTGTACCTGGCGGAGGGACACGCCCACGCGTTCGCGCCGCTGACCGACGAGGCGACCGTGGTCTATCTCGTCTCCAGTACCTACGCGCCGCAGAAGGAGCTCCTGGTCGACCCGTACGACCCGGAGCTGGCGCTGCCCTGGCCGCAGGCGCCCGAGCGGCTGCTGTCCGAGAAGGACAGCAAGGCCCCCAGCCTGCGCGAGGCCTTGCGGCTCGGCGTGCTGCCCGACTACGCCGAGTGCCGGGCACGCCATGAGGAGCTGTGCCGCGAAGCCGACGCCCTGTCCGCCGTTCCCGCAAGGAGGCACGGGTGATCCCGTTGATGAAGGTCCAGATGTCCGAGGCGGCGCCGGCCGCCGTGTCCCGCGTCCTCACCAGCGGGATGGTCGGCCAGGGGCCGATGGTGGACGAGTTCGAGCAGGCGCTGCGCGAGCGTATCGGCAACCCCCACGTCGCCACGGTCAACAGCGGCACCTCCGGTCTCCACCTCGCCCTGCGGCTGGCGACGGACCCCGCCGGGACCGGCCAGAACGGGGACAGGGGCGAGGTGCTCACCACGCCGCTGACCATGGTCGCCGCCAACTGGGCGATCCTGGCCAACGGCCTGCGCCCGAAGTGGGTGGACGTGGACCCCGCGACGCTCAACGTGGACCTCGACGACCTGGCCAGGAAGATCACCCCGGCCACTCGCGCGATCCTCATCGTGCACTTCGCCGGCTACCCGGTCGACCTCGCCCGGCTCAGCGGCCTCCTCGACGAGGCCGAGGCCGTCCACGGCTTCCGCCCCGCGGTGATCGAGGACTGCGCGCACGCCTGGGGCGCCACCTACCGCGGCTCGCCGCTGGGCAACCACGGCAACATCGCGGTCTACAGCTTCCAGTCGGTCAAGCATTTCACCACCGGCGACGGAGGGTTGATGGTGCTGCCCGATGCCGAGCTGAACGAGCGGGCCAGGCGGCTGCGGTGGTTCGGGATCGACCGCGAGGCACCGGGACGCGGCCTGACCCGCGACGACATCCCCGAGTGGGGCTACAAGTTCCACATGAACGACATCAACGCCTCGATCGGACTGGCCAACCTGGCGGAGACCGACGAGGTGATCCGCCGGTACCGCGACAACGCCGGCTTCTATGACCGCGAGCTGGCCTCCGCCGACGGGGTGCGGCTGACCGAGCGGGCACCCGACAGGCAGTCCTCGTTCTGGGTCTATCCGCTGCTGGTATCGGGCAAGGACGCCTTCATCAAGCACATGACCGAGGCCGGCGTCATGGTGAGCCAGGTGCACGAGCGCAACGACCAGCACACGGCGCTGCGCCCGTACCTGTCCCTGCTGCCCGGGCTCGAGAAGGTCGTCGAGCAACTCGTCTGCATCCCGGTCGGGCGGTGGGTGTCCGACGAGGACCGCGCCCACATCGTGGACGCGATCGAGGCCGGATGGTGATCAGTCGATGGGCCCGTGCATCCACCAGGGGTTCTGCCGGGCCCACTCGATCGTCCTGGTGATGCCCTCCCGCAACGGGACCTCGCACTTCCAGCCGAGCACCGTGCGGGCCTTGGCCGTGTCGGGGATGCGCCGCTCGATGTCCTGGTAGGCGGTACCGAAGGCGGCCCCCGTGTCCAGGGGGTCGTTCTTCCCCGGGAACCCGGCGGCCTCGCGGACCAACCCGATCACCTCGCTGACGGTGGTCTCCTGATGGGAGCCGATGTTGAAGCACTCGCCCAGCCCGGCCGGGCTCGACGCAGCGCGGACGGTGCCCTCGATCGCGTCGTCGATGTAGGTGAAGCAGCGCGTCTGGCGGCCGCTGTCGTACATCTGCGGGGCCTGCCCGGTCAGGACGCGCCGGATGCTGCGGCTGACGACGTACGCGGCCCGCTGGCGCGGGCCGTACACGTTGAAGTAGCGCACCACCGTGGCGCGCAGGCCGTGCTCCCGGACCAGGGCGAACGTCATGTGCTCGGCCAGCGCCTTGCTCGTGGAGTAGGTCCACCGGTCGGCCGAGGTGAGGCCCAGCACGCGGTCAGAGTCCTCGGCCCACGGCACCTCGGGGTTCTTGCCGTAGACCTCGCTGGTGCTGGCCACCACCACTCTGACGCCGGTCTCCAGCGCCCGGCGCAGGACGTTGCGCGTGCCGAGCACGTTGACGTCGATGACGTCGAGCGGCTGGCGCAGGTACCGGTCCACGCCGACGACGGCCGACAGGTGGTACACCAGGTCGACGTCGGGGTTGATGACGGCCGCCAGCGACGACTCGTTGATGATGTCACCCTTGACGTGGATGACGCCGCCCAGGTCGCGCAGCGGCATGTCGGGCGGCGGAGGCGAGGTGTCGTAGGCGACGATCTCGTGCCCGCCCCCGGCCAGCCGCTCGACGAGGTGGCTGCCGATGAACCCGCACCCTCCGGTTACCACGATCTTGGCCATGTCGTCACCGTCCGATTCCGCGGTAGCCGAAGCCGAGCCGCCGCAGTTCCTCGACGGTCTCGGGCGAGTAGTAGGCCCGCCCGTCGAAGACCAGGCAGGGTGAGGAGACGCGCTCGCGCAACGCGGCGAAGTCGAGTTGCTGGAACGGCTCGTGGCCGGCCAGCACGGCGAGGCAGTGGGCGCCGGTCACGGCCTCCTCCAGGGTGGCGGACGGCTCGACGCCCATCAGCGAGCGCAGCTCCGCCGGGTCTGCGAGCGGGTCATAGAGCGACACCACGGCGCCGACGGCGCGCAGGCCGTCCACGACGGGTTTGACGGGTGTGCTGCGCAGGTCGCCGGTGTTGTTCTTGAAGGCGGCACCGAGCACCGCAACCTTCGCGCCGCCCGGGTCCCGCCCCGCCCGCGCCAGCTCGGCGGAGATCGTCTCGTGGGTGTAGCGGGGCATCGCGTCGTTGACCGCGCGTACCGTCTCGATGGTCTCCAGGCGTACGCCGCGTTCGCGGGCCGCGTTCCAGGTGATCCACGGATCCTTGGTCAGGCAGTAGCCGCCCACCCCGACGCTCGGCAGCAGGATGTTGACGTGGCCGCCGCCCTTGGGCAGCGAGTTGGCGCCGCCGATCACTTCGAGGACGTCGACGCGGAAGGCGTCGCACAGCCGGGCCAGGTCGTTGGCCAGCGCGATGTTGTGGTCGATCCACCAGTTGTCGGCCAGCTTGACGATCTCGGCCACTTCCGAGGAGGTGTACTCCCACGCGGGCACGTCGAGCGCCCGCTTCCAGAACTCCGTCGCCGAGTGCGTGCTCTCGGGGTCGCAGCCGCCCACGATGATGGGCAGCTCCCGCAGCTCGGACAGGGCGTTGCCCTCCGAGAGCCGTTCCGGGCAGTAGACCAGGCCGAAGTCGTCGCCCTGGACCAGCCCTCCGGCCTCCAGCAGCGGCCGGACGAGGTTGCGGGTGGCGCCCGGCGAGACGGTGCTCTTCACCACCACCAGGTGGCCGCGGCGCAGCCGCGGAGCCAGCTCGGCGCAGACCTCCTCCAGCTGCCGGGTGACCAGCAAGCGGTCCGGGCCGATCGGGGTGCCGACCGCGATGACGATGACGTCGGCGTCCCCGATCGCGTCGTACCCGGTGCTGAACGTGAGGCGTCCGGTGCCCCGCAGCCGTTCCAGGGCCTCGGGGAGCCCGGGCTCGGCGATGTGGCACCGCCCGTCCTCTAACTGAGCTACCAGCCGCGGATCGCGGTCGATGCCCGTGACGTACAGGCCCTGCTCGGCCAGTGCGACGCCGAGGCAGCAGCCGACGTAGCCGAAGCCGACGATCGCCACCTTCGGCTCGCGCGAGTCGGGAAGAAAACGCATAGGGACTCCCTGCGGTTTGATTGCGGGGCCGTCACCGCGGCATGTCGCCGTGCGGACCACGTCGCATGGCTGCGATCCCCGTGAGGTTCCTGACGGACACAGGCCGGAGTGTCGAAGACCGTGCTCCACGGCCGCTCGAAGACTCGTGGAGCCGGAGCTGCCGCCGGGGGCGGGCCTTACAGCCGTTGACCAGTGGTCGTTGAGGGCCGCAGATCAAGCTGCTGGCGTGGGAGTGCAAACGGAGACATCTGAAGCGGCACAGTGGATCAGTTGTCCTGAGTGCCGCGAACTCGTCTATGCCAAGCGGCTCGAACGCGACCTGGGCGTCTGCCCGGGTTGCGGGTCATATTCCCGCCTGCACGCGTCCCAGCGGATGGAACAGCTGCTGGACGCCGGCTCGGCCGTGCCCTTCGAGGCCCCGGTCACCGTCGAGGACCCGATCGGGTTCGCCGACTCTCTGCCCTATCCAGAGCGGCTGCGGCACGCGCGGGAGCGCACCGGGGGGAGCGAGGCCGTCACCTGCGTCACCGCCACGGTGATGAACCATCCGGTGATCGCCGCGGTCATGGATTTCCGGTTTCTGGGCGGCAGCCTCGGCGTCGGCGTGGGCGAGCGCATCGTCCGCGCGTGCGATACGGCGCTGCGGACCCGGACGCCGCTGCTGCTGGTCACCGCCTCCGGCGGCGCGCGGATGCAGGAGGGCGCCTACGCCCTGATGCAGATGGCCAAGACCAGCCAGGCGCTGGCCGAGCTGGACGAGGCGGGCATCCTGACCATCTCGCTCGTCACCAACCCGACCTACGGCGGCGTGGCGGCGTCCTTCGCGACGCTGCCCGACGTGATCCTGGCCGAGTCCGGGGCGCGCATCGGCTTCGCCGGTCCGCGGGTGATCCAGCAGACGATCCAGCAGGAGTTGCCCGAGGGCTTCCAGAGCACGGAGTTCATGCAGGCGCGGGGCTTCCTCGACGCCGTGGTGCCGCGCGCGGCGCTGCGGCCCGTGCTCGGCGCACTGCTCGGCATGGTGCGCCCGGACGGCCTGCACGCCCCGCCGTCCAAGGCCGTGCGGCTGATCCGCGACCCTGCGGAGCTGCCCGAGCGCGACCCCTGGGAGGTGGTGCGGCTGGCTAGGCACGAGGACCGTCCGACCACGCTCGACTACGTCTACCAGCTCCTCGACGACTTCCAGGAGCTGAAGGGCGACCGGCTCTCGGGCGACTGCCCGGCCATCGTGGGCGGCCTCGGACGCCTCGATGGGCGGCCGATCGTCCTCATCGGGCACCAGAAGGGCCACGACACCGTCGAGCGGGTCAGCCGCAACTTCGGCATGGCGCTGCCCGAGGGCTACCGCAAGGCGGGCAGGCTGATGCGGCTGGCCGAGAAGCTGGGACTGCCGGTCGTCACGCTCGTGGACACGCCAGGAGCGCACCCGGGAGTCGAGGCCGAGGAGCGCGGGCAGGCGTGGGCGATCGCGGAGAACCTGCGGCGGATGTCGGCGCTCAAGGTGCCCGTCGTGTCGGTGATCACCGGTGAGGGCGGCAGCGGCGGGGCGCTGGCGCTGGCCACCGCGGACCGCGTGCTGGCCTTCGCCAACGCGGTCTACTCCGTCATCAGCCCCGAGGGCTGCGCGGCGATCCTCTGGAAGGACCGCACGGAGGCGCCCCGCGCCGCGGCGGCCCTCCGGCTCGACGCCCGCGACCTGCTCCGGCAGGGCATCGTCGACGCGGTCCTGCCCGAGCCACCTGGCGGGGCGCACGAGAACCCCGTCGGGGCGGCCGACACCCTGCGCGCCGCGCTGGGCGCGATGTTGCACGAGCTGACCCGGTTGAACCCCCGCGAACTGGTGGAGCTGCGCCGGCGGCGCTTCCGCCGGTACGGCATCGAGGACGCGAGGACCATATGACCGACGATCACACCAGGCAGAGTGGCATCGGCGAGCTCCGCAGGCACGTCGGCGAGATCCTCAGCCTGGCCCCAGGCCCGCTGAAACGGGTGCGGGTGCAGGTGGGCGACATGAGCGTCGAGCTCGAATGGCCCGAGGCGGCCGCGACTCCCGCTCCCGAGCCCCAGATTCTCCGGGCCGGCGCGGCCGCGGGGGAGACCGAGACGGCGGCCGACGTACGCGACTCGCCGGACGCCGTCGTGGTCGTGGCGCCTCTGGTCGGGACCTTCTACCGTGCCATCTCCCCGGAGAGCCGGGCGTTCGTCGAGGTCGGCGACACGGTCGAGGTCGGCCAGCAGGTGGCGATCATCGAGGCGATGAAGCTCATGAACGCGGTCCAGGCCGACGACTCCGGCCGTGTGGTCGAGGTGCTCGTGAAGAACGGAGACCCGGTGGAGTACGGCGAGCCGCTGTTCGTGCTCGAACCCCACGACCCGCAGAGCAGCCACTAACGAGAGGAACGCATGTTCTCGACGGTTCTCATCGCCAACCGCGGCGAGATCGCGCTGCGCATCGCCAGAACCTGCCGTGAACTCGGCATCCGCACCGTCGCGGTCTGCTCCGACAGCGACCGGGACTCGATGGTGGCCCGCTTCGCCGACGAGTCGGTCTGCATCGGGCCGTCGGAGGCCCGGCGCAGTTACCTCAATCCCGCCGCGCTCGTCACGGCGGCGCTTCAGGTCGGGGCGGACGCGGTGCATCCCGGCTACGGATTCCTGTCCGAGGACCCCGACTTCGCGGAGATCTGCCAGGACGCCGGGCTGACCTTCATCGGTCCCACCCCGTCGGTCCTGGCCAGGCTCGGCGACAAGGCGGAGGCCCGCAACATCGCCAGGGCGGCCGGGCTGCCGGTGCTGCCGGGCAGCTCCAGGCCGCTGGCGACGCTGGCGCAGGCCCGCTCGCTCGCCGCCGAGGTCGGCTACCCGGTCATCCTCAAGGCCGTCGCCGGCGGCGGCGGCCGGGGCATGCGCGTGGTGCGGGATCCCCGCGACATGGCCCGCGAGTACGCCCAGGCCAGGGCCGGCGCCCAGACGGCGTTCGGCGACTCCCGGGTGTACCTGGAGAAGTTCCTCGAGAACGCCCGGCACATCGAGGTGCAGATTCTCGGGGACGGCCTGGGCAAAGTGATCCACCTCGGCGAGCGGGACTGCTCGGTGCAGCGGCGCCGGCAGAAGCTGGTCGAGGAGACCCCGGCGCCCGGGTTGTCACGTGAGCTGGCGGAGCGCATCTGCTCGGCCGCGGTCCGGGCCGCCAAGGCCGTCGGGTACGCCGGCGCGGGGACGTATGAGTTCCTCGTCGATGACGAGGACGGCTTCCACGCCATGGAGGTCAACTGCCGGATCCAGGTGGAGCACCCGGTGACCGAGATGGTGACCGGGATCGACCTCGTGCGCGAGCAGTTGCACGTGGCCGCCGGCTACGGGTTGTCCCTGCGGCAGCAGGACGTCGTGCCGCGCGGCGTGGCCATCGAGTGCCGGGTCAACGCGGAGGATCCGCGGCGGGGGTTCCTGCCCACGCCGGGGACCGTCCGCCAGTTCGTGCCGCCGGCGGGGCCGTTCGTCCGGGTGGACACCCACGGTGAGCCGGGCATGCGGGTGACGCCGGACTACGACCCGCTGCTCGCCAAGGTCGCCGTGTGGGCTCCAGACCGGCGCCAGGCCATGGCGCGCGCGGACCGGGCACTGGAGGAGTTCCACGTCGAGGGCCCTGGCGTGTGCACGACGCGCGACTTCCTCCGGGAGGTGCTCGGCCACCCGGTCTACCGGGCTGCCAAGCACACCACGGCGCTGATCGATGAAATGAACGTGCTCCAGCCGGGCGGTGCCGGATTCGACCGTCGCGCCAACCCGGCTCCAGTTATCCGCGAGCGTTCCGCCGAGCATTGACGGAACTATTCCGAAATTTAGTAGATCACGATTGGAGATCTACATGAACGCCGATGGCCGAATCATGGTCAACATTCTCCAGCAAGGCGTCTGGGACATGCCGTTCGAATCCATGCCGCTAGCGGCCGGATATCTCAAGTCCACCGCTTACGCAGACGCCCGGATAGCAGCCAGGACAGATATCAAAATCTGCAACTACCGGGGTGCGGTGACGCTTCCTGTGATGGCCGCTGACCTTTTCAAAGACAATATGCCGGATATTCTCGCCTGCTCGGTCCTGGGATGGAACTACCGGGCCTTCGGCACTCTCGCGGAGACCTACAAGCAGCTGAATCCCGACGGCTGGGTCATCTTCGGCGGGACGCACGTGGCCAACCAGGCCGACCGCGTCTTCGGCATGTTCCCCGAGGTAGACGTGATCGTGAACGGCGAGGGCGAGCTCATCTTCCGCGACCTCCTCACGGCCTACCTCGACGGCCGCTCGCGACACGGTCTCGAGGAGATCGCCGGGATCTCG
The DNA here is from genome assembly GCF_043197025.1 of Nonomuraea marmarensis. Lineage (NCBI taxonomy): Bacteria > Bacillati > Actinomycetota > Actinomycetes > Streptosporangiales > Streptosporangiaceae > Nonomuraea > Nonomuraea marmarensis. The sequence continues at coordinate 38,912 of NZ_JBICRM010000016.1, read as the reverse complement.
TTCCGCGGCGTGTCCGGCGACACGGTCACGACGCCGGAGCGGGAACGGATCAGCGACCTCGACATCATTCCGTCGCCGATGCTCACCGGGGCCATCGAGCTGACCGACGCCGACGGCCGGTTCCGCTACGACGTGGCGCTGATGGAGAGCAACCGCGGCTGCCCGTACAGGTGCTCGTTCTGTTACTGGGGCGGCGCGACCGGGCAGCGGGTGCGGGCGTTCTCACGGGAGCGGCTGCGGGCCGAACTGGAGCTGCTCGCCAAGCTCAATGTGCACACCATCGCGTTGTGCGACGCCAACTTCGGATTGCTGCCCATCGACGAGGAGTTCGTCGACGACCTGATCCAGATCCGCGAGCAGTACGGCTATCCGAAGGCCCTGGAGAGCTCGTGGGCCAAGAACAAGTCGAAGGTCTTCTACTCCATCGTGCGCAAGATGAAGCAGGCCGGGCTGCGCAGCTCCTTCACCCTCGCCCTGCAGACGCTGAACGACACCGCCCTGCGCGAGATGAACAGAAAGAACATGAAGGTCAACGCGTGGGAGGACCTCGTCGCCTGGCTGAGCGAGGAAGGGCTCGAATGCTACGCCGAGCTGTTGTGGGGGGCGCCGGGAGAGACCATCGAGTCCTTCTTCGAGGGGTATGACCGGCTGGCCCGCAAGGTCTCGCGGATTGCCGTGTATCCGCTCCTGATGCTGCCCAACACGGCGTACTCGGAGAAGAAGGCGGAGTACGGCATCGTCTCCATCCGCGGCGACACCGACGACTTCGAGTACGTGCTCAGCCACAACACCATGACGTTCGAAGAGAACGAGCGCATGCAGCGCTTCCTGTTCTGGGCCCGGCTCATGGCGGAGTACATGGTGTTCCGCCACATCTGGGTCCCGGCGCTCCGACTGGCGGGACTGACACAGTCCCAGATCCTGCGCGACTTCGAGTCCTGGATCGAGAAGAGCGACGACGCCCGCGCGGTGCCGCTGCTGACTGCGCAGGCGCTCGCGGCCGCCGACCAGCAGGCCTACGGGCCCGCCCTCGGCTACCTCTACGGCAACGACGACGCCCGCGAGCTGCTGCGGCAGTGGTGGGCGGAGTCGGTGAGCCCTACGCTGCCGGCCGACGTCGCCCCCGTGCTCGACGAGATCTTCCGGTACGACCTGCTCACCCTGCCGATCTACCACAAGGACGGCGAGCGCCAGGAGGCCCAGCCGCTGCCGCTGGTTGAGGTGGAGGGCGAGAAGTACCACCTGCGCGCGGACGTCGAGCTCTACTACCCCATACCGGAGATCGTCGCCGAGCTGCGCGCGGACCGTGACCCGGACCTGTCGCCCGTGCCGGTCCGGGTGGATCTCTACTACAAGACGGGATTCGAGAACTTCGCCGAGACGACGAACCACGAGGAGATCGTCTACTTCATGGGCATGACCCGGGACCAGGTGACGGCCGTCAAGACCGCCGCCACGGCCGTCGAAGGCGCCGAACCCGACCTCGCCCCCACTGAGCCGAATCGCCTGCTGCCCCTTATCCGGGATCACGGCGGCTGCTCGTGAGCCGCTGAGCCGGGTCCGGTCGTCCTCAAAAGATCAGGAGCATGCTCCTCATGATGCCGCCTGGAGCGCGACATGACTGCTAAATCAGCTTTTGGCTACCCGCGATGGTTCACGACCATCTTTCTCACTGACATCTGGGAGCGTTTCAGCTTCTACGGGATGATGGCCATCCTCACGCTGTACGCCGCCTCCGACCGGAGCGAGGGCGGTCTGGGACTGTCCATGTCCGAGGCGTCGGCGCTGTTCGGCGCCTACATCGGCCTGGTCTTCGTGCTGTCCCTGCCCGGCGGCTGGCTCGGTGACCGGATCTTCGGCGCCTGGCGGGCGGTGTTGTGGGGCGGCGTGCTGATCGCGCTCGGCCACTACAGCATGGCCGTCCCCAGCGACGTCGGCTCCTACACCGGGCTGGTGCTCATCGCGCTGGGCACCGGCCTGCTCAAGCCCAACATGTTCGCGCTGATCAGCGGGTTCTTCGGGGTCGGCGAGCGGTCCAGGCGGGAGGCCGCCTTCTCCATCCTCTACGTCAGCATCCAGATCAGCGCGCTGATCGCGCCCCTCGTGGTGGGCTTCCTCGGGGAGACGCTCGGCTGGCACTGGGGCTTCGCCGCCGCAGGCGTCGGCATGACGTTCGGCGTCGCGCAGTTCGCCATGGGTGCCCGGCACTTCGGCGAGATCGGGCAGCGCGCCCCGCATCCGGCGGGCGCGGAAGAACGCACGAAGGTGTTCCGCCGGGCGGCCGCGGCCGTCGCGGTGCTCGCCCTCCTGATCGCGGTGGACGTCGTGGCGGGCACCTTCGCCCCGATGCACCTCATCGGCGTGTTCGGCCTGGTCGCGCTGACCGTGCCGTTCGTCTACTTCCGGGTGCTCTCGCGCAACCCCGCGATGGAGGATGGCGGCCGGCAGCGGCTGCGCGCGTTCTTCTGGCTGCTGCTGTCGTTCTCGCTGTTCTGGATGCTGGCGGGTCAGGCGGGGTCGATGCTCAACCTCTTCGCCAAGCACTCCACCGAGCGCGAGCTGTTCGGCTTCGTCCTGCCGGGAAGCTGGTTCCAGTCCGCGATGCCGTTCTTCATCCTGGTCAGCGCGCCGGGGTTCGCGTGGTTGTGGGTGCGCTTCGACGCCAAGATCGGCTCGGCGCTGAAGTTCGGCGCGGCGCTGGTCCTGGCGGGCGGCGGCTTCGTGATCATGTCGGGCGCCGCCGCGTCGGCCGAGGGTGGCAACGCCGTCTCGCCCCTCTGGCTGCTGTCGGTGTTCTTCCTGATGGCCTGCGGCGAGGTCATCATCGGCCCGGTGGGGATCGCCGCCGCGGCCGAGGTCACCTCCTCCACGTTCATCGGGCGCACGATCGGCCTGGTGTGGCTCTTCAGCGCCCTCGGCGCCGGGCTGAGCAGCCAGATCGTGCACCTCGCCGACGTGGTCCCCGACCAGTACTACTACCTGGGCGTCGGCGCGCTCGCCATCTGCGCCGGATTCCTGGTGGCCGGCCTCGGGCGCCGCCTGCGCTTCACCGTCGTGTCCCCTGCGGAGCAACCCGTCGCCGACAGGGCCGGTTCGGCGTGAGCACGCCGTCGGCCGTGCGCAGGACGGCCCTGGTGACGGGGGCCAACCGCGGCCTCGGCAGGGCGGTCTGCGACGCCCTCGCCGCGCTCGGGCACAGAGTGGTCGTGGCGGGCCGGCACAAGGGCAGCGTCCAGCGCGTCGCCGCCGAACTCGGCGGCGACGCGCTGGCGGTGGTGCTCGACGTCACCGACGACGAGAGCGTGCGCCGCTGCCTGGAGCAGGTGGAGACGGTGGACATCCTGGTCAACAATGCCGGGGTCCTGCTCGACGGCGGGACGTCCCCGGCGTCGGTGCCGCTCGACCTGGTGGAGCGGCACTTCCAGGTCAACACCCTCGGCGCCTGGAGGGTGAGCCAGGCGTACCTGCCGGGCATGCTCAAGCAGGGCTGGGGCCGGATCGTCATGGTGTCCAGCGGCGTGGGCGCGTTCAGCAACGGCCTGTTCGCGGGCGCGCCCGCCTACTCGGTGTCGAAGGCCGCGCTCAACGCCGTCACGGTGCTGCTCGCCGAGGAGGCCCGCGACTGCGGCGTGCTGGTGAACGCCGTCAACCCCGGCAGGGTTCGCACCCGCATGTACCCGAACGCCGAGCAGACACCGCGAGACGCGGCGGTGGACATCGCATGGGCGGCGACGCTGCCCGATGACGGTCCCACGGGCGCCTTCCTCCGCAGCCGTCGGCGGATCCCCTGGTGACAGGGATTCCCTGACAGCGATCCCCCGTAAAAGCGGCGTGACCGGCGGCCGGTCACGCCGCCCGCCGGGGATCAGGCCACCACTTCGCCCTCCGCCAGGTACAGCACGCTGTCGGTGGGTGTCACGCCGCGGAAGCGCAGCCCGGCCCGCTCGAACACGGCCTTGTAGTCGCCCTCGGTCCGCTCGCGCCCGCCCATGACCAGCAACATGTGCAGGTCCATGCTCGACGCGAACGGGTGCACCGGCGGATCGGTCAGGAGCGGGTCGGCGATGACGACCCGGGCACCCGGAGCCGCCGCCTGCGCGCAATTGCGCAGCGCCCTGGCGACCCGCTCGTCGTCGTACATGTGCAGGGTGAGCTTGAACAGGTAGAGGTCGGCCGGGTGCTCCACCTTCTCGAAGAAGTCACCGGAGGCCAGCCGGCAGCGCCTGGACAGCTCGCCCATCCTGAGGTCGTCCAGCACCACGCGCAGGGTCCGCTCGTCCTCGTACAGTAGCCCCTCGATGTGCGGGTTGCGCTGGAGCACCATCCGGAGGAGGGCGCCCTTGCCGCCTCCCATGTCGGCGAACGTGCGCACGCCGGTGAGGTCGAGGGCATCCACGATGCTCGGCAACATCTGGTCCGACCAAGCGGTCACACCGGAGTAGATCATGTCCTGGGCGTCGGGGGTGGCGTCGAGGTAGGAGAAGAAGTCGGTGCCGTACTCCTTGTCGAAGGCGCGCTCCCCGGTACGGACGGCCTCGGGAAGCTTGCCCCACATCGCCCAGCCCCAGTCGCCACCCGTCATCAGCCTGTCGTGCAACCGCTCGGGGTGGTCGGTCCGCATGGCCAGCGACATCTCGGTGTGCACGTACGTGGTCGGGTCGATCTGGCGGAAGATGCCGAACGCCGCCAGGGCGCGCATCATCCGGGTCAGGGCGTCTCGGTCGGCATCGAGCTTGGCCGCGATGTCGGCCACGGACTCGTGCCCGTCGCCGACCGCGTCCGCGATCCGGAGCCGGGCTGCAGCCAGCACGATAGCAGCGACGGACATGCCGTTGGACAGGCGGAAGACCGCTTCGGCGGGAGACGCGGGCTTCTGGGTTGATTCGATCATGGCTGACACCTTCCAATTGAGGCTGACGGGCGTTCAGGCCCGGACGAAGGCTTCGAGCTCCATGACGGTCTCGGTGGGAGCGGGCTGTTGCCGGATCTCCTCCCGCAGCCGGTCCGCGGCTTCGCGATAGGAGGGCACGGTGACCAGCTCGGCGGCGCGCTCGGCGATGGTGTCGAGGTCGGCCTCCGGCGCCACCGCGATGCCGGCGCCCGCGGCGATGAGCGGCCGCGACTCCATGAGCTCGTCGGGCATCTGTGGCAGGACCAGCTGCGGCACGCCGTAGCTCAGCGCCGTCAGCATCGTGCTGATGCCGCTCTGATGGAGCATCGCGTCGCACGACGGCATCAGCAGGTGCAGCGGCAGCGACTCCACCACCCGGGCGTTGTCCGGCAGCTCGCCCTCCGGCAGGTTCTTGCGGTCGGCAGCGGAGAGGGTCACGACGATCTCGACGTCGAGATCGGACAGCGCCTTGACGAGCTCGGGCACCAGGAATCCACGACCGCGGTCCGAGGCGCACAGCCCCCAACTGACCCCGACCCGGCGCCGGGGCGACGGCTCGAGCAGCCAGCCCGGCATCCCTCCCGAGCCGTTGTACGGTACGAACTGCGTCCTGATCCGGTTCACCTGCGACGGCAGCTGCATGCTGGGCGGGCAGTTGTCGATCGTGGCCAGGCCGAGGATGTCCACGTCGCCGACGCCGAGGCGCTCGGCCAGCGGCCGCAGCACGGGCGGCACGATGTTGCGCGCCATGTAGATGACGTCCACGCCCAGCACGTGCCGGACGGCCGGGATGCCCATGGCCGCGCCGACCAGCGGGGCGACGAAGCTGGTCGGCTCGTACACGATCAGGTCGGGCCGCAGTGCCCGGGTCTGCCGCAGCACGTCGTCGGCGAGTTCCTCAGCGAGCGCGGCGAACATCGGGAACGCCCGCCGGGAGACGTTCCGCCAGCTGCTGTTCCACTCCTCCTGGGACACGCCCTCCGGCGCGGTCTCCGGCCAGTCCGGCGGGTCGGCCAGCACGCGCTTCATCAGCTCGCCCTGGTCGACGTCCCGGCTGGTAGGAACGGCGGTCGCCCCTGAGCGCACGATCGTCTCGGCGAAGGAGGGCTCGCTGCTCACGTACACCTCGTGGCCGGAGGCGCGCATCGCCCAGACGAGCGGGACGAGATGGTAGTAGTGCGAACCCCAGTTCGTGGTGACGAACAAGACGCGCATGGGCCACCTTCCCTCAATCACGACTGCATGACTGCATGGTCGCGCCCACCATTTCAGGGCCTGTTAGAAGATGGCTGGAGGCGTCGGCGGCCACCTCCAGCGCTTCTCGGCCCGGCCTCAAGCGGCTCCCGCGACGATGGACACCACGGTGATCCGTCGTTGATGGGGAGACGATTCATGGAGTCCTCGCCGCTGAGGTTTCCGTTCGCGTGGCGGGCCGCCGCCGACCCGCCCGAGGAGCTGGCCACGCTGCGCGATGAGCCGGTCGTCCAGGTGACCCTGCCCAGCGGCGACAAGGCGTTCCTGGTGACACGGTACGAGGACATCCGGCGGGTGCTCTCCGACCCCCGCGTGAGCCGCAACCGGGATCGGCCGGGGGCGCCACGGATGACCGAGCAGAAGACGAAGGTCTTCCAGAACCCCCGGATCGACCGTGACCCGCCCGAGCACACCCGCATGCGGCGGCTGATGGCCAAGGCGTTCACCGCCACCCGCGTGGAGGGCCTGCGCCCGCACGTGCGGCAGGTCGCCGAGGAGCTGGTCACGGACCTGCTCAAGCGGAGCCCGCCGGCCGACCTGCACGAGGCGTTCGCCGTGCCGCTCACCCTCCAGGTCATATGCGGCCTGCTCGGCGTGCCGCCGGAGGACCAGGCCCGCTTCCGCGGCCCGCTGAACGAGGCCTGGCAGTACATGGGCGAGCTGATCGAGACCAAGCGCCGAGACTCTGGCGACGACCTGATCAGCGCGCTGATCGGGGTGCACGACGAGAACGACGGCCGGCTGAGCGGCCACGAGCTGCACGTCTGGTGCGTGATCCTGCTGCTGGCCGGGTTCGAGACGACGGCGTCGCAGCTCGGCAGCGCCGCCGTCCTGCTGCTCACCCATCCGGACCAGCTGGAGCTGCTGCACGAGGACCCAGGCCGCATCCCCGACGCGGTGGAGGAGCTGCTGCGCTGCCAGATCGCCGGCCATTCGCTGTCGATGTTGCGCCTGGTCACCGACGACATCGAGGTCGGCGGCGTGATCATCCCCCGGGGCTCCGGGCTGATCCCGGTCCTGGAGTCGGCCAACTTCGACGAGTCGGTCTTCCCGGACCCGATGCGACTGGATATCACCCGAGAGAACAAGCAGCACCTCGTCTTCAGCGCCGGACCCCACTTCTGCATGGGAGCCGCGCTGGCCAGGCTGGAGCTACAGGTGGCGCTGGAGGCCCTGATCCGCAGGGTGCCGACCCTGCGCCTGGCGGTTCCGCCGGGCGCGCTGCGCCACCACGACAGCCCGCTGGAACTGGGCTTGCGCGAGGTCCCCGTCGCCTGGTGAACGACTCAAGAGAGGCAGGCAGCCGTGAGCGCCAATCCCATCCCGTACCCCTTCCACCGTCCTGGTCCGCTCGCCGTCCCCAAGGAGCTGGGCGCGATACGCGACGAGCCCGTGCAGCGGGTGATCCTTCCCAGCGGTGACGAGGCGTACCTGGTGACGCGGTACGACGACGTCAGGAGCGTGCTGACCGATCTGCGGGTCAGCCGCAACCTGAACCGGCCGGACGCCCCGAGGGTGTCCAAGAACAACATGATGTTCCAGGACTCGAAGATGGACCCCGACCCGCCCGAGCACACCCGGGTGCGGCGGCTGGTGATGAAGGCGTTCACCGCGACGCGGGTGGAGCGGCTCCGGCCGCGCGTCCAGGAGATCACCGACGAGCTGATCGACGCGATGGCGGGCAAGACCCCGCCGGTGAACGTGTCGGAGGAGCTGGCGTTCCCGCTCAGCATCCGGGTCATCTGCGACCTGCTGGGCGTCCCGACTGAGGACCAGGGCCGCTTCCGCCGCTGGACGGACCACTTCCTGTCCACCGGCAAGTACACCAGGGAGGAGATCCACGCCGCGCTGGGGGAGCTGAACGCGTACATGAGCGCGCTCATCGCCGCCAAGCGCGAGCGGCCGGCCGACGACCTCGTCAGCGCGCTGATCCAGGTCCATGACGAGGACGACACCCGGCTGAGCGAGTACGAGCTGCACTGGTGGTGCCGGTTGTTGCTGCTCGTCGGTTATGAGACCACCGCCAGCCAGCTGGGCCTGACCGTGGCCAAGCTGCTCGCCGAGCCCGACCAGCTGAAGCTGCTGCGCGCCGACGAGTCCCTGCTGTCGGGCGCGGTGGAGGAGTTGCTGCGCTGGAAGCTCATGAGCGGCTCGCTGTCGATGTTGCGCTACGTCACCGAGGACATCGAGGTCGGCGGCGTGACAATCCCCCGGGGATCGGGCGTCATCCCGGCGGTGGAGGCGGCGAACTGGGACGGGCAGGTGTTCGAGCGGCCCGACGAGCTCGACATCACCCGCACGGACAATCCGCACCTCACCTTCAGCGTCGGCCCGCACTTCTGCATCGGCGCCGCGCTGGCCCGGGTGGAGCTGGAGATCGCGCTGGGCACTCTGCTGCGCCGGTTCCCGGCCCTGCGCCTGGCGATCCCGGCCGAGGAACTGCGGCGCACCGAGGGGACCCTCATCGAGAGCCTCATCGAGATCCCGATCGCCTGGTGAGCGGCATGCGTGTCACCGTGGATGCCAGCAAGTGCTGCAGCAGCGGGCTGTGCGCGCTCTCCGTGCCCGAGGTGTTCGGGCAGGACGAGGAGGAATGCGTCGTACAGGTCCTCATCGCCGAGCCGTCGGCCGCGCTGCACGACAAGGTGCGCGCCGCGGCCCGGCGCTGCCCCACCGGGACGATCCAGGTGCGGGACTGAAGGCCGGCTCTACGGCCAGCCCGACTTGTCGCGCATGCGTTCGGCATTGCGCCGCTGCTGCGCCACCTGGCCCTGGATGAACTCGGTGAGCAGGGCGAGCTGGTCGTCGTTGTAGGCCGCGAACTGGGCCTCGGCCTCCACCACCGCCTGCCCCCAGGCGTTGTGCGCGACGTCGCGGGCCTTGTCGGTGGGACGGATGAGCACCCGCCGCCGGTCGGCGAGGTCGCGGACGCGCTCGGCGAACCCGGCCTTCTCCAGGCGGTCGACGGCGACCGTCAGGGCGCCGGGGGTCAGGCCGGCCAGCTCGGCCAGCTCGCCGGAGGCCATCGGGCCTCGCGTGATCAGGTAGGCCACGCACCTCGCGTCGGTGCGGTTGAGGCCCAGCGCCTCCGAGATGGCCGCGTCGGCCATCTCGGAGGCGTTCTGCAGGTCTGTCAATGCCAGCATGAGCTCGTCGATGAGTTGCTGGCGCATGGACAGAGCTTAGCGGAAATCGGACTCATGCTCGGTCACCCACTCGCGGAAGGTGAGCGGCCGTCTGCCGGTGATGTTATGAACGGTCGTGGTCACGGTCGCAGGCTTGCCGACGGTCTCCGCGAGCCGGCCCAGCAGGGCGTCCACGATCTCCACCGGCGCGTAGGCGGTCATCTTCGCACGCACGGCGGCGGCCGGGATCTCCTCGAACTCCAGAGACCGCCCGAGCGCCGTCGCGATGTGGCCGAGCTGGTCGCGGTGGGTCATGGTCTCAGGCCCGGTGAGCACCAGCTTGGCGCCGTGGAAGCGGTCGTCGACCAGGGCGCGCACCGCGGCGGCCGCGACGTCGCGCTCGTGGATCGGCGCCGACCAGGCGTCACCGTACGGCGCGCGCACCACGTCGCCCGCCTGGATCTGGGGCGCCCACTGCAGGGCGTTGCCGGCGAACTCGTTGGGCCGCAGGAACGTCCAGAGCATCCCGGAGCGCTGGATGGCGTCCTCGAACGCGGCGTGCCGGGCGGCGATGGCCCCCGGCTGCTCCTCGGCGTCGTCCAGCACCTCGGAGGTCGAGAGCAGCACGACCGTGGTGACGCCGGCGTCCGCCAGCGCCTGGGAGATCTCGTAGGGGCGGTCGCCCATGGCGACCAGGTACACCGTGCTGACCCCGTCGAGCGGCAGGGTGCCCGGGCTGGACAGGTCCCCCGGGAGGACCTCGACCTCCGCGGCGAGCTTGGCGCTCTCGGGATTCCTGCTGATCGCGCGGACGAACTGGCCTTCCTTGAGCAGCCCGTCGACGACGTGGCGGCCGACACTGCCGGTGGCTCCGGTGACGAGGATCATCTTTGTCTCCTAACGTTGACTGATAGTCGTTGTCTTCATCATGACAATGTCTTGATTATCAAAAACTCTAATCAATCGAAGGTTTGATTGTCAAAACAAAGTGGGCACGTGCGTGATCGATCACCGTTTCGAGACAGAGTGTCGCGATCTCGTCACAGCGCATCCTCCTCGTCGGCTCGTATGCTGGCGGGGTGCCGAAACTGTGGAACGAGACGATCGAGGCGCACCGTCGCACCGTGCATGACGCGATCCTGGACACCACCGTCGCGCTGGTGGCCGAGCGCGGGTTGCTGGCGGTGACGATGTCGCAGATCGCCGAGAAGACCGGTATCGGCCGGGCCACGCTCTACAAATACTTCCCCGACGTCGAGTCGATCCTGATGGCCTGGCACAGCCGGCAGGTCGCCGGGCACCTGGAGCACCTCGCCAGGGTCAGGGAGCACGAGGGCGACGCCGGGCGGCGACTTGAGGCCATGCTGGAGACGTACGCTCAGATCCATCACCAGATGGCGCGGCAGGGCCGGCACCAGGGTTTCGGTCCCGACCTGATCAGGTTCCTGCACCGGTCGGAGGACGTCGTCCGCACCCAGCACCAGCTGCACGACATGCTCCGCGGCGCGCTGGCCGACGCCGCCCAGGCCGGTCAGGTTCGCGATGACGTCGCGGCCGACGAACTCACCGCGTTCTGCCTGCACGCCCTGCAGGCAGCCGCCGTCCTGCCGTCAAAGGCGGCCGTCCAGCGGCTTGTCGCGCTCACCTTGGCCGGGCTGCGAGCCCGCTGAGCCGGTCTGGCCGGGCTCAGCGGACGGTTTCGGCGGCCTTGGTCTCAGTGCGCTTTGGCGGATGCGCGGCGGCGGCGCCAGACGTGGGCGGCGATGAGGGCGGCCTTCACGAGGACCCCCACCAGGATCACGTTCGCGCTCAGGCTCGCCCATTGCGGGAGCGTCAGTACGCCCGCGACCAGGCCCACGTGCACGGCGACGACCAGGATGCCGGCCACCGTGAGGCCGAGCACGGTGTGTCGTCCTCGGCGCGGCGGGACCGTCGCCGGGGTCGCGCCGATGGTCGCGTCGGGGCGGCTCCAGTCCACGGTCAGGTTGTCCCGCCTGCTCATTCTGGTGAGGTTCCTGGTGAGGACGGCCTGGATGCGCTGCATCTGGTCCTCGTCCTGGGCCTCGATACGCAGTGTCAACGCCTCCGGAGTGGCCCGCAGGACACAGGTCCCCCCGTCGACGGTGATGGTCCCGTCGGTTTCCGACCACTCGGCCTTGACGTTCTTCGGCCTTTCGCCGCCCATGTGGGGGCCGCGGCCGGGATGAGCGGGGAACCCATGGCCCATCTGGCCGGCGTGCCGGCAGAGCTGCACAAGGTAACGGCTCGCGCGTTCGGTCGTGACACGGGCTTCGGCGGTTGGCATCGCATTCCTCTCAGGGGATTTCGTAGGTTCGGCTCAGCTCCGGGTGAGCGCAACGAGCCAGGCCAGGACGCCGTCGGGGATGACGGTGTTGTCGATCGTGCCGGCCTTGATCGAGTCGAGCTTCCACCCCTCGGCGAACGCGGCCGTGATCTCCTGCTGCGTCACGCGCCGCGGCCCGTACTCGCCCTCGCCCGGCTGTCGGTCGCTGAAGCACAGCAGGAACAGCCGGCCGCCCGGCTTGGTCGCCGAACGCAGGCTTTCGACGTAGGCGGCCCGGTTGTCGTCGCTGAAGATGTGGAACACCAGGGAGTCGAGCACGGTGTCGAAGGATTCCCCGAGTTCGGCCAGTCGCAGCGCGTTGTGGCGGAGGAAGCGCGCGGTGAGCCCTCGTTCGCGCGCCTTGTCCTGAGCGAGGTTGATCGCTTTGGGGGCGAGATCGACGCCGGTGGCGTCGAGGTCCAGCGCGGCGCACATGAGCGTGTGCTCGCCGGTGCCGCAGCCGACGTCCAGCACCCGGCCCTGGATGACGCCGGCCTGGGCGAGGTCGAGGAACGCCGGTTGCGGGCGGCCGATGTCCCACGGAAGCGGGCCGCTGTAGAGCTCTTCCTGCGACCCATGCGGCGTATCTGTCATGGAGATGCCCTTCCGTCTCGATCTTGAACACACCGTACTTGATATAGACACAATGTATCGCAAAAGCACTGCGAGGGCGTATGCCGTCCCGATCGGTGCCGGGCTTGGTGACGACGCGGAATCCCCGCCCGGACGCCTGGCGGTGTCGTACACCTCCTGACCCTTTACCGCATTCCGGGATAGCTCCGAAAAGATTCCGGCCATACCCACACATGACGCGTAACCGAGAGGAGACGGCCATGAGCGAGAAGAAGAGCCAGGAGGACAGGCGCCCAACGCGTGACCACGCCAGGTGCGAGCGCGGCCAGGAGACGATCTGGCACAAGCCCGCTTACCAGGTGGTCGAGGCGTCCATGGAGATGTCGGCGTACTTCCTGGCCGACCGGTAGCCGCGGTCCACGATGCGCCTGCAGGTCCTGGGCACGGCCGCGGGCGGCGGCCTCCCGCAGTGGAACTGCGCGTGTCCCGGCTGCCGCGGAGCGCGCGTCCACGCGTCATGGCGGCGGCGGCACGCCTCGCTCGCGATCGAGGTCGAGCCCGACCGGGTCTACCTGGTCAACGCCACCCCTGACGTCGGCGAGCAGATCGAGTCGTGCCCGTGGCTGCGGCCGGAGGGCCGCACGAGCCCGCTGGCCGGGGTGATCCTCACCGACGCCGAACTCGACCACACCCTGGGCCTGGCCCGGCTCCGCGAGGCCGATGAGCTGGAGGTCGTGGCCACCGAGCCGGTACGGCAGGCCGTCAGCGGCACGATGGCGATGCTGGAGCCGTACGTCAAGCTGGTCTGGCGCGACTTCGCCGGCATCGGGGCGCGCGCGGTGCCGATCTCCGGCAAGCGCCCCCGCTACGCGGCCGGCCGGCCGGACGGTGAGTGGGTGAGCGCGCTGGAGCTCGGCGGCCTGCTCTACGCGCCGTGTCTGGCCGTCTGGCCGGACGGGTTCGGCGGGTCGGCGGACGTGGTCTTCGCCGACGGCACCTTCCTCGCCGAGGAGGAGCCGCTGTCCTGCTGTGCCAGGACCGCCACGGAGATGGGCCACCTTCCGATCGAGGCCACCCGCGAACGGCTGGCCGCCCTGGACGCCCGCTGCCTGTACACGCACCTGAACAACACCAATCCCCTCGTCGACCCGGCCTCGCCGCTGCACGCGGGCCTGGGCGTCGAGGTGGCACACGACGGAATGGTCATCGACCTGTGATCGACTTCGAAGCCGAGCTGCGAGCCGTACCGGAACGCCGCTACCACTACCTGCACCCGTTCAACCAGCGCATGCACGCGGGCACCCTGTCCGAGGACGAGCTGCGCGGCTGGATACTCAACCGCTTCCACTACCAGCGGGCCATCCCGATCAAGGACGCTCTGATCGTGGCCAAGCTGGCGGAGCCGCGGCTGCGCCGGATGTGGATCCGCCGCATCGTCGACCACGACGGAGCCGCCGAGGGCGAGGGCGGCCTGGAGCGCTGGCTGCGCCTGGGGGAGGCGGCCGGTCTGACCCGCGAGCAGCTGTGGTCGGGCGACGGGGTGCTGCCCGGGGTGCGGCTGGCCGTGGACGGCTACGTGAACCTGTGCCGCCACGGCACCCCGCTGGAGGCGGTGGCGGCCTCGCTGACCGAGCTGTTCGCGCCGGACCTGATGAGGAAGAGGATCGCCGCCTTCGAGACGCACTATCCGTGGATCGACCGGGACGGGCTCCGGTACTTCGAGGTCCGCGTCGAGCAGGGCAGGCGGGACGGCGACGAGGCGCTGCCGCTGGTGCTGGCCTGGGCACGGACCCGCGAGCAGCAGCAGGCGGCGATCGCGGCGCTGGCCTACAAGTGCGAGGTGCTGTGGACGCTGCTGGACGCCGTCGACAGGGCGTACCGATGAGCGGCTGGAAACCCGCCCTCAGCCCGGCCGCGCACCTGCGTCGCTGCGACGTGCGCCAGGCCGAGCTGCTCATCGTGCCCGAGCGGATCGTGGTGCTCAACGACGAGGCCGCGGCGATCGTCCGCCTGTGCGACGGCAGCAGGACCGTCGAGGAGATCGCCGCCGAGTTCCCGCCCGAAGGCACGGCCGACGTCCGCTGCTTCCTCGACGACGTACGCGCCCAGGGATGGCTGCGGTGAACCCGCCCTGGGCCATGCTGGCCGAGCTCACCCACGGCTGCCCGCTGCGCTGCCCGTACTGCTCCAATCCCGCACAACTCATCACCAGGTCACGGGAGCTGGAGACCGGTGAGTGGGTACGGGTGCTGGCCGAGGCCGCCGCGCTGGGCGTGCTGCACGCCCACATCTCCGGCGGCGAACCGCTGCTCAGGAACGACCTCGCCGAGATCGTCGCGGGCGCGTCCGGGATCTACTGCCAGCTCGTCACCAGCGGCGTCGGCCTGACCCGTGAACGGCTGGCCGAGCTGGTCGGCGCCGGCCTGCGCAGCGTCCAGCTCTCCGTCCAGGGGCCCTCGGCCGCGACCTCGGATCTGATCGCCGGACGTACGTCGTTCGCCGACAAGGAGCGCGCCGCCCGGCTGGTCGTGGAGTCGGGGTTGCCGCTCGGGCTCAACATCGTGCTGCATCGGCACAACCTGGACGCCGTGGACGAGCTCATCGAGCTGGCGGCCGCCTGGGGCGCGAGCCGCGTCGAGCTGGCCAACACCCAGTTCCACGGCTGGGCGCTGATCAACCGGCGGGCCCTCATGCCCACCCGTGACCAGCTGGCGGCCGCGCGGGCCAGGGTCGAGGACTGGCGCCGCCGTACGGAGATGGAGATCATCTGGGTGGTGCCCGACTACTTCGACGGCACCGCGAAGCCGTGCATGGGCGGCTGGGGTGCGATCTCGCTGACCGTCGCCCCCGACGGGCGGGTGCTGCCCTGCCCCGCCGGCTACGACCTGCCGCTCGACTTCCCGAACGTGCGCGACCATCCGCTGCGGTGGATCTGGGCCGAGTCCCCGGCGTTCAACGCCTACCGGGGCACGGCATGGATGCGAGAACCGTGCTCGGGCTGCCCGCGCAGGCACGAGGACTTCGGCGGCTGCCGCTGCCAGGCGTACGCGCTGACCGGGGACGCCAGCCGCACCGACCCGGCCTGCGCGCTCTCGCCCGACCACCACCTGGTCACCGGGCCGGCCGGCGATGGGGGAGGCGAGTTCGCCCACCGGAGCTTCAGCCGCCTATCCGGGCCGATCCCGCCCTGCCCCTGAAGGCCGTCGGGCAGGGCCACTCGAAACGGGGCGGCGCCCACGTCAGCCCGTGAAGCCGACGCGATCGTCGCTGGTGTCGGGGCGGGTGGCGGTGGCCATCGCCAGCCGCAGGCTTTGGGAGGTGGTGCGGAGGGGTGACGTGCAGGCCGCCGTCCCAGTCGTTGGAGCCGGTGGCCGCCCGGTTGCCGGGCGGCCCTTGGTAAGGAATTTGTCTTCCGTACCGATACTTGCCCCAACAACCGCCCATCGGGCAACTAACATGACAAATCAGGAAATTTCGCCCGGCGTGCCCTCTTCTGGGCGTGAATCATCCCTAGAAGGGCCAGTTCAATGTCTGATCCTCGACGCCCCTTGGAGCGGCTGCGGAAGACGTTCAACCGCCACGACCTGGACGGCCTGGCGGACACCTTCAGCCGAGGCGCCGTCCTCGTCGCGCCGGACGGCGTGGGCCAGGACAGGGACGAGATCGTCTCGTACTACGGCGCGTTCATCGAGGCGTTCCCGGACTCCAGGTGCACCCCTCAGTCAGTGACGATCTGCGGCGACACCCTGGTGGCGGAGTACACCCTGACCGGCACGCACGAGGGCCCCTACCTGATGCCCGGAGGGGGCGTGGCCGAGGCGACCGGCCGCTCCATCCTCGTGCGCGCCTGCAGCGTCTCGACCGTGGAGGACGACCACATCGTCAGCCACCGTATCTACTACGACCAACTGGAACTAGGCGCCCAGCTCGGCGGCTCGCTCCGCCTTGCGGAGCACGAGAGGCGGGTCTGACCGCGCGGTCCCTCGCAGGAGATCGGCGGTGGCTCGGGTGATCAGTGGGGGAACGCCCAGGTCGGTCAGCATGTCAGTGGCGGCGCGCATCTCCGCGGCTCGACGTACGGCATGGCGGTGCGTGCCGTCCACCAGGCGCTGTACGGTGGCCGCATCCGCCGCGGCGAGTTCGCCGGCGATGTTCTCGCGCAGCCAGTCCTCGCATCCGGCCGCCCGCCCCGCCCGAAGCGCCTCGACCACGGCGGCGGCCAAGCCCTTGAAGAAGACGCTGCGCAGCAGTTTGCGTTCGGCGGCGAGCCCGGCGGGACCGTCGAGCACGTCTACCCGCGCGCCGAGCGGTGTGAGCAGGCCGGCATACCGTCCGGCGTGACGGCCGGAGGCCAGCATGGGTGTCCGCAGGCCACGCCCCGGGACCGGTGCCATCAGTGCGACATCGGCGAACGCGAAACCGGCTTGGTCGGCGATCTCGGCCAGCCGGCGCTTGACCGCCGGGGCCGCGGTGTTGAGATCCGCCCACAGCGTCGCAGGCGCGACTCCAGGCAGGGCGTTACGCAGTGCTTCCTCGGCGGCGGCCGCGCTGTTGACGCTCAGGACCAGGTCGGCGCCGCGGACCGCGTCGGCCTCGCTCCCGGTTTCCACGATGCCCGGAGGGGTGCCGGCGGCGGGGTCGTAGCCGTGGACCTGTGCTCCCGCGGCCACCAGGCCGGCTGAGATGGCCGACCCGGCCTCGCCCAGGCCGAGGACGGCAACTTGCAGGGAAACCGTCATCGCCGTCCTCCTCTTGGTGACACGGCTGAATGGCGTCAACGATCGATACAATATTTAGCACAGAATTGGCGACAATCAGAGAGAGGGAACGTGTCCACAGATTCGGGAACGGTGCTCGACGCCATCCGTGACGGGATCGTGCGCGGCGAGTTCGTGCCTGACCAGCGGCTTGTCGAGGCGGACCTGTCGGAGCGCTTTTCCGCGAGCCGCAGTTCGGTGCGTTCGGCGCTCCTGCAGCTGACCAACGAGGGCCTGGTGGAACGGGTTCAGCACCGGGGCGCACGGGTGCGTGCGGTGTCCCTGGCGGAGGCCATCGAGATCACCGAGGTACGGATGGTGGTCGAGGGCCTGTGCGCGGCCAAGGCCGCTGAGCGGGTGACTCAGGCGGACGCGGACGGACTGCGTGACATCGGCGCGCGGATGTCGGAGGCGGTCGCGTCGGGCGACGTGCTCGGCTACTCAGAGATCAACCAGTTGCTGCATCGCCGGATACGAGAGCTGAGTCGTCAGACCACCGCGGGTGGCGTGTTAGAGCGGTTGCGCGGGCAGATCGTACGGCACCAGTTCCGGCTGGCCATGCAACCGGGGAGGCCGGCCGTGTCGCTGGGCGAGCACCTGGCCATCATCGACGCCATCTGTTCGGGGGACCCGGAGACGGCCGAGCGGGCCGCTCGTCGTCACCTCCGCGGCGTGATCGAGGCGTTGCGGGCCTACGAGATCTGACGGACCCTTGACGACTGTCGCCCATATTGTAAACCATCTGTTTCACCAAGATGACAACAATCTGGGAGACAGGCATGGTGCAGCCCCAAGACCATCCCCAGCCCTCCGCTCGCGCCCGTGAGCTGGTCGCGGGCGCCTACGACATCCACATCCACGTGGCCCCCGATGTGATGCGCAGGCGGATAGACGACCTCACCCTCGCGGCCCGCTTCGCCGAGACGGGGCTCGCCGGGTTCGTACTCAAATCGCACTACGTACCCACGACGGAGCGGGCCGCGGTGGTGCGGGCCGCGACACCCGGCTTCGGCGCGATCGGCGCGATCACCCTGAATGCGTCCGTGGGCGGCATGAACCCCATCGCCGTCGAAATCGCCGCCCGGGGTGGTGCGCAGTTGGTGTGGTTGCCCACTGTGGACAGCGCCAACCAGCGGGCCTGCACGGCCACCGACCCCGAAGGGGCCACGCCGCCCATGTGGGCCCGGTTGCAGGCCGAGCTGCGGGAAGCGGGGATATCGGCGGATCCGGTGGACGTGGTGGGATCCGGCGGCGTCGTCCTCGAGCGGACCCGGCAGGTGCTGCGAGTGATCGCCAAGCATGACATGACGCTCGCCACCGGCCACCTCAGCGCGGCCGAGATCGACGCGGTGGTGGACGCGGCCGTCGAGGAGGGGGTTCGCCGCATCGTGATCACCCATCCGGAGTTCACGTCCCAGCGCGTCGCGATCGACCGGCAGCGGGTGCTCGCGGCCAAGGGAGCCCTGCTCGAACGCTGCTTCACCACGCCCCACACCGGCAAGGTCTCCTGGCAGACGTGGTTCGAGCACATCAGCGCCGTGGGCCCCGAGCATTCCGTGCTCTCCAGCGACCTCGGCCAGCCGTTCAACCCGCCGGTGGAAGACGGCCTCGCCCTGCTCGCCGACCGGCTGCTCGCCGAGGGCTTCACCGAGAAGGATGTCCGGACCATGGCCGTCGACAACTCCCGCTGGCTGGCAGGTGTGAAATGAGCGAACGCAGGATGTTGGTGGTCGGCGCGCACAGCGCGGACTTCGTCTGGCGGGCGGCCGGCGCCATCGCCCGTCACACCTCCCGCGGCGGCGAGGCCCTGGTGGTCGCCCTGTCCTACGGCGAGCGGGGCGAGTCCGGCGAGTTGTGGAAGCAGCCGGGCCAGACCGAGGAGAACGTCAAGCGCATCCGGCACGAGGAGGCGTCGAAGGCCGCGTCGGTGGTGGGCGCCCGGTTCGAGCCGTTCGACCTCGGCGACTACCCGCTCCGGGCCGGGCCGGAAGCCGTCGAGCGGCTGGCCGAGTTGATGCGCGACTTCGCCCCGCACGTCGTGCTCACTCATCCGGAACACGACCCGTTCAACCCCGACCACCCCGCGGCGCACGCCGCGGTGGCCCAGGCCCGGCTCCTGACCTCCGGCGCCGGGGTGGCCAGCGGCTTTCGTACGGCCCCGCCTTCGGAGTTCCTGGTGTTCGAACCGCACCAGCCCGAGCTGTGCCGATTCACCCCCACCGTCTACGTGGACATCACCCCCGTTTTCGACCGGAAGGTCGAGGCGATGGCCGCGATGGCCGCCCAGCAGTACCTCCAGGAGTACTACCGGCAGCGCGCCGACCAGCGCGGCAACCACGCTCGCAAGGTCACGGGCGACTCGGGGATCCGGCAGGCGGAGGCGTTCCAGAGGTTGCTGCCGAACGTGGTGGAGGCACTGTGAGCACTGGTGAGCTGGCCGCGGCGGGCGTGGCCACGGTCTACGAGGCCAGGGGCCGTCTCGGCCTGATCGACGAGAGTTTCGAGCCCCTGCTGCCCGGTCGCGCGGTCGCCGGTCCGGCCCGGACCGCGCTGTGCGGGCAGGACGACAACCGCGCGGTTCACGAGGTGATGACACACGTACGGCCGGGCGAGGTAGTGGTGCTGACCATGCCGGAACCGCGGCCGGTCGCCCTGCTCGGCGACCTGCTCGCCACCCAGGCCCGAGCACGCGGCGCCGCGGCGGTGCTGGTCGACGCGGCCGTCCGGGACGTGGCCGACCTGCGTGAGCTGGGCCTTCCGGTCTGGACGCGGTGGCGGCGGGTCAGGGGAGCGGGCAAGGACTTCCGCGGCGCGGTGAACGTTCCCGTCACCATCGGCGGCGCCACCATCGAACCCGGCGACCTGGTGGTTCTCGATGACGACGGCGCGGCGGTGGTGCCCGCCGCCGACCTCGACGCGACCGTGCGCGCCGTACGCGAGAGGCTGGCCAAGGAAGCGGGCCTGCGCAAGCGATGGCGGTCGGGCGAGCTCAGTTATGACGTGTACGGCATGCGCGCCCAGGACGCGCCGTGAGCAGCGGCACGGTTATCAAGGTGGGCGGACTGACCTGGTCGTCGGGCTGCTCGACCGCCGGGCCAGCCGCTGGAAGCCGATGGGGACGGACCAGTGAGGCGCGGGGTGCTGGCGATCCGCGCATGGCGTCGTGTTCACCACTCAGCGGATCATGGACAAGAAGCCCAAGGACGTGCCGCCTTCCAACGCGCCCTGGAGCGGGCCCAGCGGTACATCCACGAGGCGGATACCACCGAGATCACGCAGCTGCTGGCGGCCTACCTCAAGGGCATCGATCCGAAGGCGCTGACCGAGTTGCCGGGCCTCATGCGGACCGAGATACCGGAAAGAACCGCTTCGACCCGGGACATCTCCTGAGCCCCGGTCAGGGGATGTTCCCCAGGTGATGTCGTAGCGGGCTCGGACCAGGGCTTATTCGAGACAGGTGTCGTCGGGATCGGTGGCGCGGGTGATGCGGCGGCCGATGTCGCGCAGTTGCCGCGTCTGGGCCTTGGTGAGGGGGTCGAAGACGAATTCGCGGACCGCGTCCACGTGTCCGGGGGCGGTCGCGACGACCTGCTTCCAGCCTTCCTCCATGAGGACGGCCAGGATGTAGCGGCCGTCGGCCGGATCGGGCGTGCGGCGCACCCAGCCGCGCTTCTCCAACCGGCCGACCACGTGCGACAGGCGCGACAGCGACCCGTCCGAGAACGAGGCCAGCTCACTCATCCGCATCGTGCGCTCCGGGCTCATCGACAGCCCGGCGAGCACCTGGTACTCGAAATGGCTGATGCCCGCGTCACGCTGCAGTTGCCTGTCCAGTGCGGCCGGCAATCTGATCAGTACGCTGAGCAGCGCCAGCCAGGTCTGCATCTCCTCGTCGGTCAGCCAGCGTGGCTCCTCCGGGTCGTCCATATCCACACTCTAGCTTGAGGCATCAAGTGATCGGAGTTGACGCTTCAAGTGGTCATGCGTACAGTCCGGTTGAAGCTTAAAGCCATCTCACCTTGATCGGATCCCCGATGAACCTCGCCCTCTGGATCATCGCCGGCCTGCTCGCCCTGCTCTTCCTCGGCGCCGGCCTGATGAAACTCTCCCAGCCGAAAGCCAAGCTCGCCGCGTCCGGCATGGCCTGGACCGAGGACTTCTCCGCCGGCGCGGTCAAGGGCATCGGCGGTCTGGAGCTCCTGGCCGCCATCGGCCTGATCCTGCCCGCGGCGCTGAACATCGCGCCGGTGCTGACGCCACTGGCCGCGACCGGCCTCGTCCTGGTCATGATCGGGGCCGCGATCACGCACGCCCGCCGCAAGGAATCTCAGCCGATCATCGCCAACGTGGTGCTCCTCGCGCTGGCCGCCGTCGTGGCCTGGGGCCGGTTCGGCCCCTACTCCTTCTGACCCGATCCGGCGCAGACCCTCAGCTCGCGGATCTCGTACCCGCCGATGTCGTTGTTGAAGGTCACGCGGGGCGCCGACGCCATCCGGACGCCCTCCATGGCGAACAGCCGGCTGAGGAGGATGTCGGTCTCGAGGATGGCGATGCCCGCTCCGGGACACCGGTGCGGGCCGTCGCCGAAGGACAGCGCCGCGGTGCCCGTGCCCCCGTCGATGGCGCGCCCTGGGCACACCGACAGCGGCTCGGAGCCCACGGCATGGGGATCGGTGTTCGCCGCGTCGATGAACACGTCGATCAGCGCGCCCGGAGGCACCGTGACCGGCCCGTCGGCGCCGGCCAGCTCGAGTGCCGCCGTCGTGCGCCGGCGCAGCCGCGCCACCGCGGGTTCGAGCCGCAGGATCTCGTGCAGTACGGCGAGGCGCCCGGGCTCGTCCGCCGCGCGATACCGCTCCAGCAGCGCGTCATCGGTGAACAGGTGCCAGGCCGCGACGCAGATGAACTCGCGCGTGGTGACCATTCCGGCCGCGGCGAAGGTCAGGCACTCGCCGAGGATCTCGGCGTTCGTGCACCCTTCGGAGATCAGGTGCGAGATGAGGTCGTCGCGCGGCTCGCGGCGGTGGTCGCGGATCGCCGGGCGTACGTCGGCCACGTAGATGCGCAGCCAGTTGATGTTCTGCCTGACCAACCAGTAGATCCCGCTCGGGCTGGTCAGGCCGGGCTTGCCGAACTTCTCCGGAAAGAAGCGTTCCAGCCTGCGGCGGATCCCCGGCCTGCTGGAGGTGAGGCCGATGACCGCGCTCGCCACCTCGATCGCCATGCCGAAGCTCAGCTCGGAGAGCTGCGCCTCGCCCGCCGCTCGCAGCTTCGCGAGCTGGCTGCCGGCGATGTCCGCTATCAGGCCGCGATACCGCTCGTCCACGCGGCGGGGCGTGAAGTACTTCGCGGTCTGCCGCCGGTGCTCGCGATGTTCGGGCCCGTCCCGGTAGAGGACGGGACGCCGGATCTTGGCGGGCAGCTTCTCCACGGTCTCGATGCCCAGCCCCGCCTGGACGGTGCCGTCGCTGCGCAGCACGGCGCGGGCTTGCGCGTAACCACGGACCTCCCACGTGCCGTCACCGGCGCGACCGACCGGGCAGGTCTCCTGGGATCTCGGCCGCTCGATCTTGCGAGCGTCGCCGCTGTGGTCGTTCACGCCGGTACGCCTCCCGTCCTCGGACACCGTTGACCACCCGTCAGCAGATCTTGCCCCGGGTGGCCGCGAAGGCGATCTCGGCAACGCCGTCCCGTTCGTAGGCGGGCATCCCGTACGCCATCACCTCGCCGAAGCCCTGGAGCTCCGCACGGCACATTTCCCGCAGCCTGGCCAGTGCATCCCTGCGCTCCGCCGGGGACCTCGGCCAGGTAGTCGTCGACATCCTTTGCCGTGCTCTGCACCATATGGTCAATCTTGTCGCATGCAGCGAGGTTCTAGGGAAGATTGTTAGCTTTGGTGGTGAATAGCGAGGCCAGAAGGAATGATGAGCTCTTCGTCAGTTGGCGTGGCAGGATTGACGACAGGCAGGACTGTGGCGAATTGCCGATTGAGGATCATAAATGTCGACTGCTCACGATATGGGTGATTTGGCCGGAACTCCCGGCAGTGATGCCGTCCAGTCCGGGCCGACCGCGCTTCGCATCTTGGTCGGCTCGCAGTTGCGCCGCTTGCGCGAGTCCCGCGGGATCACGCGCGAAGCCGCCGCATATGTCATCCGAGGGTCACAGTCCAAGATCAGCCGGATGGAGAGCGGGCGCACCAGTTTCAAGCCGCGTGACGTCGCCGACCTGCTCACCCTGTACGGCGTGACCGAGGAAGCCGAACGACAGGCGCTGCTGGCCCTGGCCAAGCAGGCCAACGCGGTCACCTGGTGGCAGGACTACCGTGATGTGATCCCCGAATGGTTCGAGGCCTACGTCGGACTGGAGCAGGACGCGGCGCTGATCCGTACCCACGAGGTGCAGTTCGTGCCAGGTCTGCTGCAAACCGAGGAGTACGCCCGCGCCGTCATCGCCCACGGCCACCACGACGACTCCGCTGAGCAGGTCGAACGCCGGGTCGCGGTGCGGATGCGGCGCCAGCGGATCCTCACCCGGTCCACCACCCACAGACTCTGGGTGGTGATGGACGAAGCCGCGCTGCACCGCCGCGTCGGCAGTCGTGAGACCATGCGTGCCCAGCTCGAGCACCTCGGCCGGCTGGCGGAGTTGCCCCACGTCACCGTGCAGGTGATTCCGTTCACCTCTGGCATCGTGGGTGGCGTCGGCCCCGTCACGATCCTGCGCTTCGCCCAGACCGAACTGCACGATGTGGCCTATGTCGAACATCTGATCGGCGCGCAGTACTTCACCAAGGAAGCCGAGGTGCTGCCGTACCAGAAGCTGATGGACGAACTCGGCATCTGCGCCGCGCCCTCGACGGCCACTCCGGCGATCGTGCGTCAGATCATCGGCACTTTGTAGCTCACGGCTTGCGAGCGACACCGCAGTACGCGTCCACCTGGGCAGGCACACCGAACACGTCGGCCTCGACCCGCCACCGGGAGACCGACACGACACCCGGCTCCACCAGCTCCAGCCCGTCGAAGAACCTGGCCATCTCCGCGGGGGTCCGCAGCCGATATTGGTACACCTCGCCCTTGTCGCGAAGCCGCTCGGCCTCCGCCGCCGCGTCGGGCTTGACGACGTTCGTCCCGTCTTCGAACACCAGGTAGCTGCCTGACGGCAGCGTCCCCATCAGGTGCTTCACCAGCGCGTACGCCTGATCGTCGTCGAAGATCGTGCCCATCACGCCCAAGAGCATGAGCGCGGTCGGCTGGGTGAAATCCAGCGTCTTGGCCGCGAATTCCACAATGGTGTCCGGTTCGCGGGCATCAGCCTCGATGTAGTCGCAGGCGCCTCGAGGGTCACTGGCGAGCAGAGCTCGCGCGTGCGCCAGCACCATGGGGTCGTTGTCGACGTAGACGATACGGCTGGTCGGATCCACCCGCTGCGCCACCTCATGGGTGTTGTCGACGGTCGGCAACCCGGTACCGATGTCCAAGAACTGCCGGATATGTACCTCTCCGGCGAGATATCGGACGGCTCGCCCCAGAAACGTGCGAGCATGACGGGCTATCTCCTCCATGCCCGGATAGGCGTGCCGGAGTTTTTCGGCAAGCTCCCGGTCGACCGGGTAGTTGTCCCTTCCGCCCAGCCAATAGTTCCAGACCCGCGCCTGATGCGGCCTGCTGGTGTCGACCCTCGGGAGAAGCGCCGGGTCCGGTGCCTGCGAATCATCCGTCACGAAGGCCCCACCTCATATGTCGCAATTTCCCGGTTTTCAGGCTAGCGTTCCGGCTTTTGCCCTTTCTGGCAAGCCGTCCGGACCCGCCTCAGCCGGGTCTTCGTAGGGTGCCGAGGTGTGAGCACGTCCCGCTGGACGTCCACCGGCTGACGGAGCCGGTGGCGGCGGCACTCGGGCTGGAGCCGCAGGGTGCGATGCTGGTCCGCCCGGACGGCCTCCCGCCGGCGCGCTGGCCCGGCGCCGTCGGCGACCTGCCCCTCGCCGCCTGACGGCATCGGGTCAGTCAGCCGCTCGTACGAACAGGGTCGCGATGTCGTCGTTCAGCCGCCCGCCCTGATAGTCCAGCGCCGCCTGGCTGACGATGTCGGCGAGTTCGGGCAGCGGCGTCTTCGCCGTGCGTTTCAGCAGAGAGGGGAGCATGGTCTCGCCGAACATGGGGCCGTGGCGGCGGGCCTCGGTGATGCCGTCGGTGAAGAGCATCAGCGTGTCGCCGGGTGCCATGGTGAAGTGTGTGGAGTGCGGGGAGAGCTGGGGGAGCACGCCGATCAGCGCGCCGGGTTCGCCGACCTCGCGGACAGTGCCGTGCCGGTCGACGTGGAGCGGCAGCGGGTGCCCGCACACCACCATGTCGACGTGCTGCCCGTCCTCCTCGGGGCTCAGCGTGAGATACACCAGGGTGCAGAAGCGGTCGGTGACGTGCGTCCGTACGGCGTCGTTGAGCATGACGGCGATGTGGGCCGGATCCGGGTCGATCATCACGGCCGCGCGGGCGGTGTGACGGACCAGCGCGGTGAGGGTGGCGGCCTCGGCGTCCTTGCCGCAGACGTCGCCGAGGATGATCCCCCAACGGCCGTCACGTGACTGGAACGCATCGTAGAAGTCCCCGCCCACCTGGGAGTCGTCGTCGGCCGGGTGGTAGCGCGCGGCCAGCTCCACGCCGGGGATGTCCGGAAGGTGCGGCGGCAGCAGGCTCTGCTGGAGGGTACGGGCGATCTCGCGCTGCTTGTCCAGGGCGGCGGCCTTCTCTATGCAGGCGGCGGCCAGTTCGGCGAGCTGGGTGAGGATCGCCTCGTCGTCGATGGTGAAGTCGGCGCCGTCCATTTTGTCGGAGACCTGGATCAGCCCCAGATTGCCGCCGTCGGAGGCGATCAGCGGCACGGCCAGCCAGCCGCGCATCGGCGGGTGCTTGCCCGCGTACTCTCCGAAGCCATGCCACTCCGGGTGCGCTTCGAGCTCGTCCTGTCTCATCCGCATCGGCTCGTTGTTCCGGCACACCTGAGCGTAGATGCCCTGCCCGGTGGGGGAGGCCTCGAAGCCGCGCCAGGCGGCGTACTTGTCCGACAGCGAGGTGGCGGTGACCGTCTGGGCCCAGCTCCGGTTGCGGGTCAGGCTCGACGTGGACTGGTGCGCGCCGATCAGCCGGCGAGCCTTCTCGGTGACCATGTTCAGGGCCTCCTCGAGGGAACTCGCGGAGTTGATCTCGATGCTGGCCTTGGCCAGGCCCTGGAGCTGCCGCGTACGGCGCTGAGCGGCCTCGGCCTGCACGTTCAGCCGCGTCGACTCCGAGAACTCCAGCTGCAACTGGATCTCGGCCATGGCCGCGGTGGCGAGTTCGCCGAGGGTGCGGAGCTGGTCCACGGTCCAGCGTTGGGGCCGGGTCTGCACGGCGCACAGCGTGCCGATGGGCTGCCCGTCCAGGATCAGCGGGACGGCGATGTAGGCACGCATCCGCGTCCGGGCGACGACCGGATTGGTCGCGTAATCATGGTTGGCCCTGACGTCACCGATGACCAGCGGCTGGTCCCGCGCCACCACGAGCGGGCAGAACCCCCAGTCCAGGGGCAGGAGGCGCTCGGTCGCCCTGGGATGACGCGAGCCCACGTACTGGATGACTCTCTGCCGGTCGGCTTCGACGAAGGTGACCAGCACCACGGGGACGTCGAGGAGCCGCGCGGCGAGCCGGGCCGACCGGTCGAGCGTCTCCCTGGCCAGCGAGTCCACGGTTTTGAGCCGTTCGAGGGCCTTGAGGCGGTCCGGCATGTTGAGCGCGTCGGCGAAGCGTGACGATCCGATCATGCGGCGGTTACCCACCGCCTTCGTTTGCTCACGGGGTTACCGGTCAGGTTGCTCCACGACATCTTGCCTCCCTGGTACTGAATGTTCGCTTGGGTGGGGGAAAGTGTCACAGGGACAACCGGTTCGTAGGATGGCTCTCCCGCCGATGAGCGCCACGATTCAGGCACGTTTCCCCGGAGAATATGACTACTTTTGGGGACAATATGTCTGATTGTACCGTTTGCGAGGTTCTGCAAGGACACGGCCCAGGGCACCCGCCGCGGTCAGCCGGCGGAGAACCCTGAGAACAGGAACGGGGCACGCCGGCGCTCGCCGCAGACGCGCCGTTACCGATCTCCGTCCCCAAAGACACCAAGCTGATCGTCGGAGACTCGCACTACGGCCTGCCCAGACCCGCCAGCCAGTACACGGCGCCTTGACCCGGTCAGCCCGCACTGAGATGGCGGCGAACGGCTTCGGCGGCCTGTTCGGCTGCGGCGGGGTCGCTGTGCTGGGGCGGTTCCGCGCGGTCGCGCGGGATGTCAGGTGAGCAGGGTGTGGGCCAGGCCGATGGCGGCGCCGGCGGCGATGTACCAGGCGTTGTTGAGCTTGGTCCGCCACAACAGCGCCAGCGTCACCAGGGCGATGGCCACGGTGAGGGGGTCGACGATCCCGGTCCGGCCGAGCTGGAAGGACACTCCGGCCATGAGGGCGAGCGCGGCCGCGTTCAGGCCGTCGAGCAGCGCGGACGTCCACGGGCTGGAACGGAGCTTGTCGGTGAGCTTGGTGAGCAGGCCGACGAAGACGAACGAGGGCAGGAAGATGGCCACGGTGGCCAGGAACGCGCCGATCGGCCCGGCGATCACGTAGCCGAGGAAGGTCGCGGTGGTGAACACCGGGCCCGGGGTGACCTGGCCGATCGAGACGGCGTCGATGAGCTGCTGCTGGGTGATCCAGCCCAGCCGGTCGACGAAGTCGCCGCGCAGGAAGGCCAGCAGCACGTACCCGCTGCCGTACAGCACGGAGCCGATCTTCAGCATGGTGACGAACAGCTGGGCGAGCTGGCCGCCGGTGGGCTCGCCGAACACGGGCGAACCGGTGAGGGTGAGCAGCGGCGCGGCGAGCACCCCCTGCAGCCGGTGCGGGCGGCGCGGCAGGCGGGTCGCGGCGGCCAGTAGGGCGCCCGCCGCGAGCACGAGCAGCTCGTTGACACCCAGCAGGTACGCGGCCAGCGCGGCGATCGCCAGACCGCCGAGCCACACATTCTTGATCACCGTGCGGAGCAGGCCGAACAGGGCGTGCGCGATGATCGCGATCACGGCGGGAACGATGCCGTACAGGATGCCCTCGACCGCCGGAGTGTTGCCGTAGGTGACATAACCCCAGGCCAGCGCGGTGACGATGAGCGCGGCCGGGAGGATGAAGCACACGCCGGCGGCGATCAGGCCGCGTCGCCCGGCCCGGTCGTAGCCCAGGTGGATGGCCAGCTCGGTGGAGTTGGGGCCGGGGATGAGGTTGGTGGCGCCCATCAGGTCCACGAACCGCTGGTCGCTGACCCAGCCGCGGCGGCGGACCAGCTCGTCGCGCATCATCGCGGTGTGCGCTGCCGGGCCCCCGAAGGCGATGACGCCCAGTTTGAGGAACACCAGCACCACCTCACGCCGGCGCTGCCGGGCCGCCGCCGAATCCTGGTCGCGCCCGGGCTGGTCTTGGCTCACCTGGTATTTCCTCCGCCCTGGAACCCTTACGCAGGCCGATATCGGCAGACGATAGCAGCGTGGCACTCGGCGCGTGCGGGCGGGTGGCCGCTCCGCGGGCCTCTGGGTTATATGTCGGTATCGGCGGGAAGCCGTCGGGCGGGGGCATGCCGAGGGGGCCGAGATGACGGAGCTGACCAGGAGAGAGTTCGCGTTCCTGATGGTGGGCGCGGGCGCCGCCATCACCGGCCTCGGGGCCGGATCCGGCGCGCGGCTGGCCAAGTACGTCGACGCGGTGCCGAGGTTGCCGACCGCGGTGCCGCGGCACGAGGCGTACCCGGACGCCGACTACTACGAGCTGACGATGTGGCAACGTCCCTGGCGCTTCCACCGCGATCTGCCGGCCGGGCAGGCCTGGGGCTTCTGGGCCACCGGCGAACACGGGCCGGTCGGCCTGGGCTACCTGGGCCCGACGCTGGTCACGCGCCGGGACCGCCCGGTCGTGGTGCGCTACCGCAACCACCTGCCCACCACGCACCTGCTGCAGTCGGCGGTCGACGTCACGCTGTGGCGGAACGTTCCCGGCGTCCCGCCCGATCCGCCCGGCGGCCGGATGCCGCAGGACTTTCCCGCCGAGCCCAACGTGTGGACCGTCACCCATCTGCACGGCGGGTTCAACCTGCCGCAGTTCGACGGCGGCCCGGAAGACTGGTTCACCCCCGACGGCAGGCACGGTCCCCGCTACGCCTCCATGCCCGGGGCGCGGGCCAACGAGGCCGTCTACGCCTACACCAATGACCAGGACGCCACCATGTTGTGGTACCACGACCACTCGATGGCGATCACCCGGCTGAACCAGTACGCGGGGCTGCGGGTGTCTATCTGATCCGCGACTCGTTCGAAGATCGCCTCGCGCTGCCGCGTGATGACTTCGAGGTGCCGCTGGTGGTCCAGGACCGCAGTTTCAAGGCCGACGGCTCGCTGTCGTACCCCGACAAGGGACCCAGCCCGTACCACCCCAAATGGAATCCCAACGTCTTCGGCGACACGCCCGTCGTGAACGGCAAGGCGTACCCGTACCTGGCCGTCGAGCCCCGCCGCTACCGGCTGCGTTTCCTCAACGCGGCCAACCAGCGCTTCTTCCACATGGGGTTCGAGCACGGCGGTGCCCTGCTGCCGTTCTGGCTGATCGGCACCGACGGGGGCCTGCGCGCCGGGCCGCTGCGGCTGACCAGCGTGTGGCTGGCGCCCGCGGCGCGGCTGGATGTGATCGTCGACTTCGGCCAGGTGCCCGCAGGCCAAACCGGTCCTGGCCGGCTATCTCGTGGGCCCGGTGATCCCGCCCATGCCGGAGGAGGTGGGTCCCAAGGACATCGTGATCGCCAATACCGAGATGGTGAGCAGGATCGTGCTCCATCTGGACCCGCCACGGCGGGTGCGCGGCGTTCCCGGCACCCGGCTCCACTTCCCGGCCGAGTACGTCCAGCACTGCCACATGGTCGAGCACGAGGACAACGAGATGATGCGC
Organism: Nonomuraea marmarensis; assembly: GCF_043197025.1. Classification (NCBI taxonomy): domain Bacteria; kingdom Bacillati; phylum Actinomycetota; class Actinomycetes; order Streptosporangiales; family Streptosporangiaceae; genus Nonomuraea; species Nonomuraea marmarensis. Next base: position 8,962 of record NZ_JBICRM010000016.1, on the reverse strand, counting down.
CCTTGGCGCATCATCTCGTGAGGACGGGGCTCGGGCTCAGCGGGCGCTTGGTGGCCGCTCGGCCTCGGGGAGGACCTCGCGCACCAGCTCCACCAGCGCGGCGCGATCCTCCGCCAGTGCCGCACGGCCCGCCTCGGTGGCCCGGTAAACCCGCCGTACCCGGCCGTCGACCACTTCCTGATGGGAGGCGAGCAGCCCATCGGCCTCCAGCCGGTGCAACGTCGGATAGAGCGTGCCGGGGCTGATCGCGTACCCGTGCCGTTTGAGTTCCTCGGTCATCCACGCGCCGTGAATGTCTTGCTCGGCCGCGTGGTGCAGGATGTGCAGCCGCACCGCCCCGCGCAGGAACTCCCGCATCCTCCGTCACCGTCCCGACTGGATCGCACCGTCACGCACCAGCATATGACGAAACCGATATCGGCTACCGATGTCGAGAGGTACGGTGAACAGGCCCATGAGGTCGATGGTCATCCGAGGCTCTCGCGTGCTCCTGGTGTCGTGGCGCACCAGGTCGTTTACGCGAACACATCGCCGAGTCGGCGACAGGGCGTCATGGGGTGAAGCGGTAGCCCATGCCCGGTTCGGTGATCAGATGGGCGGGGTGAGCGGGGTCGCGTTCGAGCTTCTTGCGGAGTTGGGCCATGTATTGGCGTAGGTAGTGGGTTTCCTTGATGTGTTTGCTGCCCCAGACCTCGGCCAGCAGGTAGCGCTGGGGGATGAGTTTGCCGGGGTTGCGCAGCAGGATTTCCAGGATGTGCCATTCGGTGGGGGTCAGCCGCAGGCCGTTGGAGATGGTCTTACGGGTCAGGTCCACCGTGTGGTCGCCGATGGGGATGTGGGCCAGTTCGGCTTCCTGTACGGCGGCGCGGCGGGAGACGGCGCGGATGCGGGCGAGGAATTCTTCGATGCCGAAGGGTTTGGTGACGTAGTCGTCGGCGCCGGCGTCGAGAGCGTCGATCTTGTCCTGGTTGCCGGCTCGGCCGGACAGGACGACGATCGGGATGTGGGTCCAGCCGCGCAGGCCGTGGATGACGTCGATGCCGTCGATGTCGGGTAGGCCGAGGTCGAGGACGACGAGGTCGGGGCGCCAGTCGGCGGCTTGGCGCAGGGCGGAGGAGCCGTCGGTGGCGACGGCGACGTCGTAGTGGCGGGCGGCCAGGTTGATGCGCAGGGCGCGCAGGATCTGGGGTTCGTCGTCGACGACGAGGATTCTGGTCATGAGGTGACCGCGCGGGATGAGATGGGCATGGTGACGGTCATGGTGAGACCTCCCCCTGGTGTCTCTTCGGGTATGAGCGTGCCGCCCATGGCTTCGGTGAGGCCGCGGGACAGGGCGAGGCCGAGGCCGACGCCGGTGCCGTTGTCGCGGTCGCCGAGGCGTTGGAAGGGCAGGAAGACGCGTTCGTGGGCTTCGGGTGGGATGCCGGGGCCGCGGTCGATGACGCGGATCTCGACGTGGTCGCCGTGCCAGCTGGCGGTCAGGTGCACGTTCTGGCCGGGTGGGCTGTAGCGGACGGCGTTGGTCATCAGGTTGACCAGCACCCGCTCCAGCAGCGCCGGGTCGGCGACGATCTCGGGCAACTCGATGGAGATGTCGCCCTCGATGCGGTCGCGTGGCGGTCCGAGGTCGTCGATGGCCCGGGGCACGATCTCTTCCAGGGCGACGGGCAAGAGGGTGAGTCCGAGCACGCCGGCCTGCAGGCGGCTCATGTCGAGCAGGTTCTCCACCAGCCGGGTGAGGCGCACGAGTGATTCGTCGGCGGTGGCCAGCAACTCGTCGCGGTCTTCGGGGGTCCAGTCGATCTCGCTGGTGCGCAGGCTTTCCACGGCGGCTTTGGCGGCCGACAGCGGGGTGCGCAGGTCGTGGCTGACGGCGGCGAGCAGCGCGGTGCGCATCCTGTCGGCTTCGGCCAGGGGTTTGGCCTGTTCGGCCTCTTCTTGCAGGCGTTCCTGGCGGAGCGCGACGGCGGCTTCGGCGGCGAAGGCCTCCAGCACCCGCCGGTCGCTGGCGTCCAGCAGCCGGCCGCGGGCGGCGAGCACCAGCGTGTCGTTGATCATCACGTCGGTGTCGGCCACCCCGGGATTGGTGCACGGGGCGGCGCCGGAGGTGGCGACGATGCGCCAGGCCCCGGGCTCCGACTGATCGTCCGGGGTCGGCTCGCCGACGCGTTCGAGCAGGGTGACCGAGTCCAGGGCGAACGTCTCGCGCATGCGGCCGAGCAGCGACGACAGCGCGGCCTCGCCCCGCAGCACGTGCCCGGCCAGCGTGGACAGCGCCTCGGCGTCCGCGCTGGCGCGCGCCGCTTCCCGGGTGCGGCGGGCGGCCAGGTCGACGATCGTGCTGACGGCGGCGGCGACCAGGACGAAGACGACGAGGGCGAGGAAGTTCTCCGGGTCGGCGATGGTGAACTCGCCGACCGGCGGGGTGAAGTACCAGTTGAGCAGCAGTGACCCGCCCACGGCCGCGGTGAACGCGGGCCAGGTGCCGCCGATCAGCGCGACGCCCACGGTCAGGCACAGGAACAGCAGGATCTCGCTGGGCAGCGAGAGCACGTCGCGGAAGGGCAGGAGCACGGCGGTCAGCAGCGGCATGCCCACCACCGCGACCGCCCAGCCGATCAGCCGGCGCTTCCTGTTGAGCGCCGCCCGGGAACGTTCCGGGTGCCTGCGCCCCTTCTTGGCCTCCTCATGCGTGATCATGTGGACGTCGATGGAGCCGGACTGTGCCGTGGTCTCCACCCCGACTCCGCGCGAGAGAATCTGCGCGAACCGCCCCCTTCTGGACGCGCCGAGAACGAGCTGAGTGGCGTTGACACCGCGGGCGAAGTCCAGCAGAGCCTGCGGGATATCATCGCCGACAACCTGGTGGTAGGTGCCGCCCATGTTCTCCACCAGGCTGCGCTGGCGGGCCAGGTTGGCCGGATCGGCGCCAGCCAGCCCGTCGTCGCTGGTCACATGCACGGCCAGCAGGTCGGCGCCCTTGGTGCGGGCGGCGATGCGGGCGGCCCGGCGGACCAGCGTGTCGCCTTCTGGACCGCCGGTCAGGGCGACCACGACGCGTTCGCGGGCTTCCCAGGTGCCGGCGATGCCGTGTTCGGCGCGGTAGCGGTCGAGCTGGTCGTCGACCTTGCCGGCGACCCAGAGCAGGGCCAGTTCGCGCAGTGCGGTCAGGTTGCCGACGCGGAAGTAGTTCGACATCGCCGCGCTGACCTTCTCGGGCGCGTAGATGTTGCCGTGGGCCATGCGGCGCCGCAGCGCCTCGGGCGACATGTCGACCAGCTCGACCTGGTTCGCCCGGCGCACCACCTCATCCGGAACGGTCTCCCGCTGCGGAATGCCGGTGATCTGCTGCACCACGTCGTTGACCGACTCCAGATGCTGGACGTTCACCGTCGAGACGACGTCGATGCCGGCGTCCAGGATCTCGTCGATGTCCTGCCAGCGTTTGACGTTCTTGGAGCCCGGCACGTTGGTGTGCGGCAGCTCGTCGATCAGCGCGACCCTGGGCGCGCGTGCGATGACGGCGTCCACGTCGAGTTCGGTGAAGGTGGCCCCCCGATAGACGATGGTCTTGCGGGGGATCACCTCCACGCCGTCCAGCAGGGCGGCGGTGCGGGGGCGGCCGTGGGTCTCGACGAACCCCACGACCACATCGCGGCCACGCTCCAGGGCGCGGCGGCCCTCGCCGAGCATCGCGTACGTCTTGCCCACCCCGGGCGCCGCGCCCAGGTAGACCCGTAGCCGCCCCCTCATGTCACGCCTTGTCAAGCGCGAGGTTGAGTTCCAGCACGTTCACCGCCGGCTCGCCCATGAACCCGAGCGCCCGGCCCGTGGTGTGCTCGTCGATCAGGGACCGCACATTCTCCACCGCCAGCCCGCGCTCCTTGGCCACCCGAGGCGCCTGCAACTCGGCGTAGGCAACGGAGATGTGCGGGTCCAGACCGGAGGCGCTGGCCGTGACCGCGTCCGCGGGCACCCGCACCTCGGCCACGTTCCCGCGGACGGGCACGGTGTGGCCGGTGGCGTAGTCCTCACCCGGCTTGCCGCACTCCACCTTCAGCCCCTGATATTCCGGCACGAAGGGGGTGGCGGGGCAGGCCTGGTTGACGCTGACAGCGTGGTCGGGGAACACCTTCAGCACCGCGCCGACTCCGTCCGGGGCGCAGAACGGGCGGGCGCCGCTGACGCCCTCCAGCTCACCGACCGCCTTGGACCGGGCGCACACCTGGGTGAGCAGCGACTGCTTACCCTCGTCCGGGTTGCCCTCCTCGTCTTTGGCACCCGGCACCGGCAGGGTGTCCAGGACGTCTTCGGGGCCGAGGTTGCTGGCCGCGGTGGAGGTCGGGTCGTAGCCGTCGCCGGCCGCCGACGGCCGGGACTGGAAGTACTTGGGGATGGGGTTGCCGTCGGCGTCGGTGAAGGCTTGGCCGATGATCGCGCTGCCGACGGTCTTACCGCCGGTTTCGATCACAGAGCCGTTGGCCTTGTCGTTGAACACGGCCTGGGCCACGCCGGTGGCGGCCAGGGGGTAGATGATGCCGGTGACCACCGTGAGCACGAGCAGCGCACGCAGCGCGGCGACGTGCTGGCGGATCCAGCTGGGCATGCGGTCCATTTATGACATCCCCGGAAGGAGGTGAATCAGCAGGTCGATGATTTTGATGCCGATGAACGGGACGATGATCCCGCCCAGGCCGTACAGGTAGAGGTTGCGCGACAGCAACTTGGACGCGCTGGACGGGCGGTAGCGCACGCCGCGCAGGGCGAGCGGGATCAGCGCGATGATGACCAGGGCGTTGAAGATGACCGCGGACAGGATCGCCGACTGCGGGCTGGCCAGGCGCATGATGTTCAACGCGTCCAGACCCGGATACACCGCAGCGAACATGGCCGGGATGATCGCGAAGTACTTGGCGATGTCGTTGGCGATCGAGAACGTCGTCAACGCGCCCCGGGTGATCAGCAACTGTTTGCCGATCTCGACGATCTCAATGAGCTTGGTCGGGTTGGAGTCCAGATCGACCATGTTGCCGGCCTCTTTGGCGGCCGAGGTGCCGGTGTTCATCGCCACGCCGACGTCGGACTGCGCGAGGGCGGGGGCGTCGTTGGTGCCGTCGCCGGTCATCGCGACCAGCCGGCCGCCCTCCTGCTCCTTTTTGATCAGGGCGAGTTTGTCCTCGGGGGTTGCCTCGGCCAGGAAGTCGTCCACCCCGGCCTCGTCGGCGATGGCTTTGGCGGTGAGCGGGTTGTCGCCGGTGATCATGACGGTGCGGATGCCCATCCGGCGCATCTCATCGAAGCGTTCCCGCATGCCCTGCTTGACCACGTCCTTGAGGTGGATGACGCCGAGCACCCGGCCCTTCTCGGCCACCACCAGTGGCGTGCCGCCGGAGGCGGAGATGCCATCGACCAGGGGGCCGATGCCGTCGGTGGGGTGGCCGCCGTGGTCGCGCACCCACTTCATCACCGCGGTGGCGGCGCCCTTGCGGACTTGGCGGCCGTCGAAGTTGACGCCGGACATGCGGGTCTGGGCGGTGAACGGCACCCATTCGGCGCCGTGGATCTCCCGCTCCCGCAGCCCGTAACGCTCCTTGGCGAACACCACGATGGAGCGCCCCTCGGGCGTGGCGTCCGCGAGGCTGGACAGCTGCGCCGCCTCCGCCAGCTCCTGCTCGCTCACCCCGTCGACGGGGACGAACTCGCTGGCTTGGCGGTTGCCCAGCGTGATGGTGCCGGTCTTGTCCAGCAGCAGCGTGGAGACGTCACCGGCGGCCTCGACCGCGCGTCCGCTCATGGCGAGCACGTTGCGCTGGACCAGGCGGTCCATGCCGGCGATGCCGATCGCCGACAACAACGCGCCGATGGTGGTCGGGATCAGGCAGACGATCAGCGACACCAGCACGATGCCGGTCACCCCGTCGCCGGTCAGCGCCAGGGAGTCGCCGACGCCCGGGTTGACCAGTTTGGAGTAGATGGCCAGCGGCTGCATGGTCGCGGTGGCCACCAGGAAGATGAGGGTCAGCGCGGCCAGCAGGATGTTGAGGGCGATCTCGTTCGGGGTTTTCTGCCGGTTGGCACCCTCGACCAGGGCGATCATGCGGTCGATGAAGCTGTCGCCGGGCTTCTGGGTGATCTGCACGATGATCTTGTCGGACAGGACTTTGGTGCCGCCGGTGACCGCGGAGCGGTCGCCGCCGGACTCGCGGATCACCGGCGCGGACTCGCCGGTGATGGCCGACTCGTCCACCGAGGCGATGCCGTCGATGACGTCACCGTCGCCGGGGATGATCTCCCCGGTCTCGACCACGACCAGGTCGCCCTGCTTCAGTTCGGGCGCGCCGACCACGTCCCACTCCGACGCGGTGCGGGTTTTGAGGCGGCGGGCGGTGGTGTCGCGTTTGGCCGCCCGCAAGGTGGCGGCCTGCGCCTTGCCGCGGCCCTCGGCCACGGCCTCGGCCAGGTTGGCGAACAGCGCGGTCAACCACAGCCAGACCACGATGGCCCAGGCGAACCAGGACGGCTCGGCGATGGCCAGCACGGTAGTGAACGCCGCGCCGATCTCGACGATGAACATGACCGGGTTGCGCCACATGTGCGCCGGGTTGAGCTTTTTGAGCGCGTCCGGCAGCGAGGTGAGGAGTTGTTTGGGGTCGAGGAACCCGCCGCCGACCCGGCCGCCGCCGTTGTTCTTGGGTGCCGGCGCGTGGCTCGGGGTGTCGAGCAGTTGCGTTGACATGGTTTACCGGAGTCCTTCTGCGAGCGGTCCGAGTGCCAGCGCGGGCAGGAACGTGAGCGCGACCAGGATGATGGTGACGCCGACGAGCATGCCGACGAACTGGGGCCGGTAGGTGGGCAGCGTGCCGGCCGAGGCGGGCACCGGCGCCTGCTTGGCCAGCGAGCCGGCCAGGGCCAGGGCCAGCACGATGGGCAGGAACCGGCCGAAGGCCATGCACAGGCCGAGCGTGGTGTTGTGGAAGGGGGTGTTGACGCTGACGCCGGCGAAGGCGGAGCCGTTGTTGTTGGACGCGCTCGTGTAGGCGTACAGGATTTCGGACAGGCCGTGCGGGCCGCTGTTCAACATCGCCGCCCGGCCGGTCTCGGTCGCCATTGCCAGCGCGGTGCCGAGCAGCACCAGGGTCGGGGTGGCCAGGAAGTACAGGGAGGCGAGTTTGATCTCGCGGGCGCCGATCTTCTTGCCCAGGTATTCGGGGGTGCGGCCGACCATCAGGCCCGCCACGAACACCGTGATCACGGCGAGGATGAGGATGCCGTACAGGCCGGCGCCGACGCCGCCGGGGGCGACCTCGCCGAGCAGCATGTTGAAGATCAGCATGCCGCCGCCGATGGCGGTGTAGGAGTCGTGGAAGGAGTTGACCGAGCCGGTGCTCGTCAGCGTGGTGGCGGTGGCGAACATGCCGGAGTTGGAAGTGCCGAAGCGGGCCTCGCGGCCCTCCATCGCCGCTCCGATGGCCTGCGGCACGGTGCCGGAGGCGGACAGTTCGGCCCACTGGGTGACGCCGATGCTGATGATCGCGATGATCGCCATCACGCTCACGATCGCGTAGCCCTGCCGGTTGTCGCCGACCATGCGGCCGAACGTGCGGGGCAGGCAGAACGCGATGACCAGCAGCAGGAAGATGGTCAGCCAGTTCGTCCACGCGGTGGGGTTCTCGAACGGGTGGGCGGAGTTGACGTTGAAGATGCCGCCGCCGTTGGTGCCCAGGTCCTTGATCGCCTCCTGGGAGGCGACCGCGCCGGGGGTGAAGGTCTGCTCGCCGCCGGCCAGCGTCGTCCAACCGCTGTGGTCGGCGAAGGTCTGGATCGCGCCGCCGGCCACCAAAACGAGGGCGGCGATGAAGGCGATCGGCAGCAGGATGCGCAGGGTGCCGCGGACCAGGTCCACCCAGAAGTTGCCCAGGGTGTCACTCTTCTTGCGGGCGAAGCCGCGGACCAGGGCGATGGCCACCGCCATGCCGACCGCGGCGGAGACGAAGTTCTGCACCGCCAGCCCGGCCGTCTGGACCAGGTGGCCCATCGCGGCCTCGCCGGAGTAGGCCTGCCAGTTGGTGTTGGTGACGAAGCTGACCGCGGTGTTCCAGGCCAGCGCCGGCTCGACCGGCTCCATCCCCAGCGACAGGAACAGGGATGACTGCAGCCGCTGCAGGCCGTACAGGAACAGGATCGACAGCACCGAGAACGCCAGCACGCCGCGCGCGTAGACGCCCCAGCTCTGCTCGGCGTCGGCCTTGACGCCCAGCAGCCGGTAGATCAACCGCTCGACACCGGAATGCCTCGTGCCGGTGTAGACGCGGTACATGTAATCGCCCAGCGGCTTGTAACTCACGGCCAGGGCGAGCAGCAGGGACGCGATGAACAACATCCCGGCCAGGGTCGACGACATCAGAATCGCTCCGGGAACAGCAGGGCCGCGACCATGAAGATCACCAGGCCGACGACGACCACGAGACCGGTGGCGTTAACGGCGCTCACAGCCGCTCCACCGCCTTGACGACCAGCCCGAGGATCACGAAGACCGCGATCGTCAGGCCAACGAAGATGACGTCAGCCATCCCCACTCCTCAACTCCGAAGACAGGTGTTCCAACCGCCTAGGCAGGCGGCTGCAAAGAAAGCAAATCTTGGGTTTTAAGTGGATTTGACGTTCTTGACGGCATCCATACGGCCGTAGCCCGATTATTGACGCCATCTCTACGCGGCACTTCGCCCGCGCCTTCGTCGCGCATCATGATCGCGTAATCGTTCGCCCTCGAACCGTTCAGATGCCGTCAAGATGGACGGCAATCACACATGGAGGGGGGATAGTTCCCCTAAGCATTGAACCTTTCCCTGTAACCGCTTGTGGCGGTTCGTGATCGCCTTACACGGTGCGTCCGTGCTCCAGTTGAAGCAGGACGAGGGCCGCGGCGGCGATCTGGGTGATCCGGCTCGGGTCGAGGCTGACT